>CAYYVB010000050.1:0-7266 GCA_964475035.1 uncultured Opitutaceae bacterium
CCGCCGAACGCCGCGTCGGCCAGGGCCGCGCCGACCGCGCCCGGGCGCGCGATCAGCTCGACAAGACCGACATCACCTCGCCGATCGACGGCGTCGTCACCCGGCTCGACGTCGAGGAGGGCGAGATGGTGGTGATCGGCATTCAGAACCAGCCGGGCAGCATCCTCATGACCGTCTCCGATCTGAGCGCGGTCAACGCCGAGGTCAAGGTGGCCGAGGCCGACGTCTTGCGCCTGGCCGTCGGCAACCCGGCGACGGTGACCCTCGAAGCCGCCGGCGGACGCACCTTTCCCGGCCGGGTCGTCGAAATCGGCGCCAGCGCGTTGCCGCAGGTCGGCACCCAGGCCGCGGCGCGCGAGTTCCGGGTCCGCGTCCGCCTCGAGGGCGACGTCACGACCCTGCGCCCGGGCCTGACCTGCGATGCCGAGATTCTGGTCGCGGAGCGGACGTCGGTGCTGACCGCGCCGCTGCAGGCTGTCGTGCAGCGCGGCGCCGAGACCGGGGTCTTCGTGGTGACCGACGACGTCGCCACGTTCACGCCGGTGACATCTGGCATCATCGGCGGTCTGGCCATCGAGATCGCCGGCGTCGCCGAAGGCGCGACGATCGTCGCCGGCCCGTTCCAGGCGCTGCGCGAGCTGGCGAGCGGCACGCGGGTCCGACGGCGGCAGGGCACACCGTAGCGTCGCCGTGACGCCGCGGGTCGCGCGGTAAGATGCGGCATGGCCATCCGCCCCGCCATCGCCCCGCCCGAATCCACGGTGGAGACCGCGTGCCCGCTCGATTGCCCGGACGCGTGCTCGCTCAGCGTGACGGTGAGGGGCGGCCGCATCACGACGATCGACGGCAGCCACGCCAACCCGGTGACGGGCGGCTACATCTGCGCCAAGGTCCGCAAGTTCGGCGCCCGCGTCTACGGCGACGACCGCCTCCGCTATCCGGCGATCCGCACCGGCGCCAAGGGCACGGCCACCTTCACGCGGGTCAGCTGGGACGACGCCCTGGACCGCATCGCCGAGCGGCTGTCGGCGATCAAGGCCGGTGCGGGGGGTGAGGCCATCCTGCCGCTCTGCTACGGCGGCTCGAATGGTTTCCTCACGCAGGACGGCGCCGACGCCAGCCTGTTCCGTCGCCTCGGCGCCTCCCGTCTGGCGCGCACCGTCTGCGCCGCGCCGACCGGCGCCGCCAACCAGGCGCTCTACGGAAAGATGGCGTCGGTCGTCTACCAGGACTACCCGGACGCGCGCCTGATCCTGGTCTGGGGCGTGAATCCCTCGGCCTCGGGCATCCACCTGATGCCCTACCTGAAGGAGGCGCGCGATCGCGGCGCCACCGTGGTCGTCGTCGATCCGCGCGCCACCACCGTGGCCCGACAGGCGGACATCCATCTGGCGATTCGACCGGGCACTGACGTGGTGGTCGCGCTGGCGATCCATCGCCATCTGTTCGAGAGCGGCGCCGCCGACGCCGCGTTCCTCGCCGCCCACACCACCGGCGCCGATCGCCTGCGCGCGCAGGCCGCGCCGTGGACCTTCGAGCGCGCCGCCGACGTGAGCGGCCTGCGCGCCACCGACATCGAGCGCGTGGCCCGTCTCTATGCCGCGAGCACGCCGGCGCTCGTGAAGTGCGGCTGGGGCCTGGAGCGCAACCGCAACGGCGGCAACGCCGCGCTGGCGGTGATGGCGCTGCCGGCGGTCGGCGGCAAGTTCGGCGTCCGGGGCGGCAGCTACTCCATGAGCAACTCGGCGTCGTGGGGCATCGCCCGCACCTGGGTGCGCGAGGCCGAGCCGCCGACCCGGGTCGTGAACATGAACCGCGTCGGCCGGGAGCTGGTCGAGCCGTCAGGCGTGCCGGTGCAGGCGCTCTTCGTCTACAACTGCAATCCCGCGGTCACGCTGCCGGATCAGAACCGCGTGCTGGCCGGGCTGGCGCGCGAAGACCTGTTCACCGTGGTCTTCGACCAGGTGCTCACCGACACGGCGGCGTACGCCGACGTCGTGCTGCCGGCGACGACGTTCCTCGAGCACTACGACTTCGCCAAGAGCTACGGCGCCATCAGCCTCCAGTTGACCCGGCCGGTGATCGAGCCGGTCGCCGAGTCACGCCCGAATGCCGACGTCTTCCTCGACCTCGCGACGCGCCTTGGCCTGGGCGACGACGCCGACCCCGCCGACGAATTGGAGCAGATGCTGGGGGTGATGGCGGGGCTGCCGGCGGACATCGGCGACGGGATGCGCGAGCACGGCCGGGCCACGCCGCCGCACGATGGCCGGCCGGTGCAGTTCGTGGACGTGTTCCCGCTGACGCCCGACCGTAAGGTGGCGCTGTGGCCCGAGGCGCTCGCCGCCGAAGCGCCTGCCGGCCTCTACGGCTTCGTGCCCGATCCGGCGACGGCCGAATATCCGCTGGCGCTCATCTCACCGGCCTCGGAGCGCACGGTGAGTTCGACGCTGGGCGAATTGGCCCGTCCCCGGGTCGTGCTCGAGATCCACCCCGACGACGCCGCGCCGCGCGGCATCGACGACGGCGACGACGTGCGCGTCTTCAACGCGCTGGGCACGATGGAATGCGGCGTGAAGCTGACGCCGCTCGTGCGGCCGGGCACCGTGTCGTTCCCCAAGGGCGTGTGGCGGCGTCACACCGGCAACGGCCTGACGTCCAACGCGCTGGTTCCCGACACGCTGACCGACCTGGGCGGCGGCGCGTGCTTCAACGACGCGCGAGTCGAGGTGGCGCCGCTGACCAGCAGCCGCGCGCCTCGCCCACGCCAGAGCCGGGGGTCCTAGCTCCCCGGCCGGGAGCCTACGCCGCTTCGCTCGTCTGCGGCAGTTTGCCGCGGCCGCCGCGGCTCACCATGCCGCCCTTGCGGCCGGCGTCGCGCGCTTCGCCCGACGACCATTCGTGCGCCGTGCCCTTGGCATGCGCCGCGCGCCCGCCCTTACTGGCGATCTCGCGCTGCTTTTCAGGAGACATCGAAGCGAATCCACGGCGGGCCTTGGGCTTGTCGGTCATCGGAGCACCTCGCTGCGTCCTGTATGTGCAGCGACCGTACCAGCTGTGCAGATTCTACGAACGACGACTAAAGCATTGAAAACAAACGACGTGCAGGCCTATCACATCCGTAGACAACACGATATCTGTCCAATAACCATACGAAAACCATAGGCTGAGTATCAAAACCAATCAGATTGGGGCGAGCACGGGGTCGACTCATCAGCGCCCGACCGGGCCTCAGGGGCGGGGGGCGGGCAGCGCGCGCGCCGCGCGAAAGTACTCGCACTCGGCGCAGTTGCTGACGTCGAACTCGTAGCCGACGATCGGCCACAGCATCGGATGCGCGCAGTAGACCAGCTGGCCGTCGATGATGGTGTGCAGCCCGAGGTCGGCGGGAACGGTGACCGTGCGGCGGCTGTACCAGCAGACGCGATGACGGTCCTCGGGGGTCACGGCGGAAACCCGGTCATGATACGACGGCCGGCGCGAAGGCACCTGGTACAATCGTCGCGGAATGAGCGACTCTGCTTCCGGCCCGCGACTCGTCCACTGCGTGAAGCTCCAGGAGGAGCTGCCCGGCCTCGACGCGCCGCCGTGGCCCGGCGAGATCGGCCAGCGCATCCACGCCCACGTGTCGGCCAAGGCGTGGAAGATGTGGGAGGATCGCCAGAAGATGATCCTCAACGAGTACCGGCTCATGCCGTGGCAGAAAGAGGGTCAGGAACTCATCCTCAAGCACATGGAGGAGTTCTTCTTCGGCGCCAGCGCCGCTCTGCCGCCCGGCTACGTCCCGCCGCAGTCGAAGTAGCCGCCGGCGTCAGCCGGCGTTCACCGGAATGGCCGGGGTCACCACCACGTCGAGGGCGGCGTGCGCCTGCCGCAGCGCCGTCTCCACCGCCGCGCCGTCGTCGCCCGACGCGAACACGAAGCCCAGATAACTGGCGCCCTCGGGCAGCGCATCGAGGCGTTGTTCGAGCTTGGCGGTGATCACGGCATCGGTCACACCCGGCACCTGACGCGCCGCCTCGACGCCACGCACCTCGCGCAGCACGCCGGAGCGCGGGATCGGCACCATCAGCACGCCCGACGCGGCCGGCTCGCGCCGCCAGCCGACCAGCGACTCCCCCACGGCCGCGCGCAGCAGGAGCGCCTCGAGCGAGGCGTCCGCGCCGCCGGGCCCGAGGAAGCGCAGCGCGCGGGCACAGAGACCGCCGATCGGCCGCGCCGCGACTTCGAGCACCACGACCGCATCGCCGTCGACGCGACACTCGGCGTGAATGGGCCCGTGGCGCAGTCCGAGGGCGCGAACGGCCTGGGCCACGGCGGCGATGATCGGCAACGCCGCTGCGTCGACTCGCGGCGTCGGCGTGACGTAGAGCGTCTCCTCGAAAAACGGGCCGTCGAGGGGATCGGGCTTGTCGAAGATGGCCAGCACCTGCAGGCGGCCGCGATCGACGACGCCTTCGACGGCCACTTCGAAGCCAGGCACGAACGCCTCGATCTGCGCGAGCCCGGCGGCGGGATCGCGCAGGGCGGCGACATCGGGCGCGGCGAGAATGGCGCCGAGCCGGGCCAGCGCCGCCACGAGCTGCGCCGGATCGTCGGCGCGCATCACGCCGCGGCTGCCCGACAGCACCAGCGGCTTGACCACGCACGGGAACGGCACGGCGGTGAGTGCGGCCGTCGGGGTATCGAGCGCGACCACGCGGCTCCACGGCGACGGCAGGCCGGCGGCGGCGATGCGGGCACGGAAGCGCTGTTTGTCGCGACTCGCCCGCGCGGCCTCGACCTCGTGCCAGGGCAACCCGAGCCGCTCGGCGACCGCGGGCGTCACAGGGGCGGAGACGAGCGCGCTCATGCCTGCCTCCGGTGCATGGCGGCGGTCAAACCATCGGGGCGTGCAGACGTCTGCACTGCGCGCAATTGGCGCAGGACGGACTCAGCTTGCGGGATCAGCCACTCTTTACCCGTGCGGATCGCGTCGACGAGGATGCGGCGAGCGTGCGCGGGGGTGCTGACGAGTTCGCCGCCAAGGGCGAAAGTGAGCGTTGCGGGTGCTTTGGACATTCCGGCCTCCTGTTAAGGTAGGCCGAGAATACCCGCAGGTAAACTAGGGTGTCAATACCCCGGGGTAAACATTCCAGGCGGGTCGCTCATCGGGCGACGAGGTAGGCGCCGATGACGAGGGCGATGAGAGTCCCTGCGACGATGAGCTGCTTGCGGGCCTCCGCTCGCTGACCGTCTTGAAAGGCGGCAATGCGCCTCTCCTCAAACGATGGGTCGGGCGTCAAGGCGCTGCCGCAGTGTTTGCAGACCTTGGCTTGCGGGAGGACATGCTCGGCGCAGGCGGGGCAGCGGGCGTGCGTCAGGTCTGTCGGCCCCGCCTGGTCGGGCGCCGCTAGGTTCTTCGTCACCGCGAGAAAGATTGCGCCGAGCAGCGGGGAGATCAGCACTGACAAGACGAACCATCCGAAGCCGCTGCGGCCGCGCTTGTCGGCCCAGATCCCGACGGCGATCGCGCAGAGAAACCAAAAGGCATAGATCATGAGCTTTCCCCCTCCTCGAAAAGTCGGCGCTGCTTTGGAAACGTGTAAACGCGCGCCGTCGCTACTTTGCGGTTTTTTTATGCTGAGCGATACGCTCCCACTTGGTCACGGCGACGTCGAGCAACGCATCAATATCCCGCATGGCGTCAGCGCCGGAACGCGGGCCGAGATCGCTCTTGAGTTGGGCGAGACGAGTCGGCGTGACGAGCGCGAACGGCCATGATGATTTAAGCGGTCGCACGTTCCGGCCGTACTCCGCCGACGGCTCGTTTGCTATGTGCGGGAGCGGCGGCGATTGCCCCGACTCAGAGGGCAGGTCGGACCCGAGCGGGCGGTCAAACCAATCGGGCGGCAGACTGTAAGCCTCGAGCAGCGAGCGCATTGTCTCGAGCCCGATGTTTTTGCGCCCGGCCTTCCCCGGTGGATACAGGAGGCGCGAGACGTAGCTCGGCTCCACCTTGATAGCGGCTGCGATCGATGCTTGAGACGTTTTCAGCGCCGTCTTCAGCTCGATCAGTCGTTGCCGCCAGTGCTCTTCCCTGGTCATGCCGGGAGTCTCGTTCGCGGTTACCGCAAGGTAAATAACCTCGGGGTATTGACCGGGGTGTATACCCGGGGGTAAAGTCGAGCGCATGGACAAGCTCAAGGCCTACCTAAATGCTCTGCCGCCGGCGGAGCAAGCCGACTTCGCGATCCGATGCCATACAACCATCGGCTACCTGCGTAAGGCCATCTCCAAGCGGCAAAAGATCGGGGAGAGCATCTGCATCGCGATCGAGCGCGAGTCCGGTCGATCCGTCGTCTGCGAGGACCTGCGCGACGACGTCGATTGGGCCTACCTCCGTAACACGCCGCAGCTTGTCCGGCCCGTCGACCCGGCGGCAGTCCGCCCGGCGCCGCGTCAGCTTGTCCTTCCCGAACTGCGCCGACGTCCGGCGGTGGCGACGGCGACTCTGAGCCTTGTCGATCGCCGCGAGCGCGATGTCCCGGTCGAGAGCGATCGGCGTCGGCCTGCTGACGAGCCTGAGCATCCCAAGGGCTGAACGTGCGGCCCTCAAAGCTCTCTCCCGATCGTCAGTCGACGCATCAGGGCGGCGGCAACTTCGCCCGCCGCCGGACTGATGGGCTCGTCGGCTTGTGCGCGGCATAGCGGCCGAAAGATGACCGCCATCGCGAACCCTTTCAACCCCGTCGGCCGCAGGTCCGACGTCTCGCCGCCGTCCTTGCCATGGGCGGGCGCGGAGATCGATGTTGTTGGACATCCGGCTTCGCACGGCGAGGCGTCGGGGCCGCGGGGTCTTTTCTCTTGGTTGTTCATGGGCGCCAGAGTTCCGGCGACTCGGCGGCCCAGCAATAGCAAAAAAAATGAGGGGTGGACTGGTATGGATACTCTCGACGCGGCGCATCAGCTCGCGCGAACCTACCCGGGCGGCGTCGAGGCGCTTGCCCCGAGGCTCGACAAATCTCCTCATACGCTGCGCCATGAGCTGACGCGGCAGGGAACATCGAAGTTCGCGCTGCTCGACGCGGAGGCGATCACGCTCTACGCGCTCGAGGTCGGGCAGGCCGACCCGCTGCGCATCCTGAACGCGTTCGCGAAGAACGTCGGCGCCGTCGTGCTGATGCTGCCGGATGGCAGGGCTGCGAGCGACGACACGTTTCAAGGCCTCGCCGACGCCGCGCAGGCGTTCAGCAAGTTCGTCGCCTCCGTGGCCGAGGCGGTATC
>CAYYVB010000050.1:7276-13186 GCA_964475035.1 uncultured Opitutaceae bacterium
CGCAAGGTCACTGATAACGAGCTCAAGGACGTCGAGCGGCAGCTCTCGTCGCTGATTGGGCGCGCCCAGGCGATACAGCGGCGGCTCGCGTCGATGCACGAATCAAGCAAGCCGGCAGAGGGAGCCTGATCCCTTGACCGTTCCGATCAATTGGGACGCCATCCCGGCCGAGCTCGCGAATCGGCCGCAATGGCTGCTTTGGCGGTTTGAGAAAGACCCGAAGAATCCCGAGCGCAAGAAGCTGCTCAAGGTCCCGTATTGGATTACAGGGACGCCGCGCTCCGGGACGCAGGGCAGCGACAAGGATCGCTCCCGCCTGACCGTGCTGTCGAACGTCCGGCGGGTATTCGAGCGGGCGAACAAAGGGGCGCAGGAGCGGCCCTACGGTTCAGAGACGCCGCAAGGCGAATGGGAGGGCATCGGCTTCGCCTTCTTGCCCGACGACGGGCTGATCGGCGTCGACATCGACGGCGCGATCGACGGCGAGACGGGGGAGATGCGCGATCGCGACCGCGTCATCATCGAAGTCTGCGCCTCCTATACCGAGTATTCGCCCTCGGGCCTTGGCATTCACATCATCGTCAAGGGCGCGACGCGGACGAACAAGTTCGATCCGATCCAGCTTGAGGTTTTCTGCGGCTCGCAGTTTTTCACGTTCACGGGCCGGCGCTACTCCGGCTCGCCGGCGGACGTCAACGCGATCGAGGAGCATGTCCTCGCCGGCCTGCATAAAGAGATCGATGACGCGAAAGAGCAGGCGCGGATCGCGAAGGCGCTGACGGACAGCCTCCTCTCCAAGCCGAAGCCGGCAGCGAAGCGCTCGGCGCAGCCCGAAGGAGGCAGTCGCGTCGACGACTTCAAGCGCGTCAACGAGGCGGCGATGGCCAACCTCGACGCGTGGGTCCCGTCGCTGTTCCCGGGCGCTCGCAAGAGCGGCGGCAAGTACCGGATCACAAGCAGGCAGCTCGGGCGCGAGCTCGAGGAGGACCTGTCGATCGATCCGCGCGGGATCAAGGACTTCGGCGTTCACGACATGGGCGATGCCCGCGAGGGCGGCCGCACGCCGATCGACCTCGTCCTCGAGTGGCTGCCGGCTAAGAGCGCGAAGGACGCGCTCGCCTGGTTGGCCGCCCGGGTCGGGATTGAGCTGACGCCGTTCAAGCCCGAGAGGCCCAAGGGAGCCCGCGCAGCCGGTCCATCAAGGCGAGCGGACCCTCCGGCCGCGCCGCCTCCCGGCGGGCCGCCTGACGAGCCGCCTGACGGGGCCGGGGCGGACGGAGAGCCTCCCGAGGAGGAGGGGCGCGATTGGTTTCTGCTGCGGGCGCGCAAGACGGGCGACCCGCTCGACTGCCGCGAGAACGTCCTCTACGCGCTCAAGCACGACGCAGCGCTCAAGGGCCTCGTCGCGCAAAACATGTTCACGGAGCTCCATGAGCGAACGCGCCGCGCCCCTTGGGGGCGCGAGGCGGGTGAGTGGGACGAGGAGGACGACTTGATGCTCGGGGAGTACCTCGCGAACAAGTACCTCTTGCTCTCCCGGGCGACGACGACGCTGCGGGCCGGCGTGCAAATGGCGGCGCGGCTCAATCGATACAACCCGGTCCATGACCTGATCCGGTCGGAGCCGTGGGACGGCAAGGACCGCCTCGAGACATGGCTCGTCGACGCGTTCGAGGTCAAGGATCGCCCTTACGTCCGCTTGATCGGCAAGCTGTTCATCATGGGCATGGTGCAGCGGGCGCTTCGCCCCGGCTGCAAGTTCGACTACATGCTGATCCTCAAGGGTGAGCAGGGCTTGCAGAAGTCGACCGCGTTCCGCGTCCTTGCGGAGCCGTGGTTCACGGACAACGCAATCCAAATGGGCAACAAAGAGTCGCTCATGACGATGCAGCTCGTTTGGCTCGCGGAGTCGGCAGAGCTCGAGTCCATGAACAAGGCCGAGACGACGGCGATCAAGCAGTTTCTCAGCGCCCAGGAGGACACGTTCAGGCCTCCCTACGGCGCGCGCATGCTCAAGCGTCCGCGCCATGCGGTGAACGTCGGAACGACGAACGCGGACACGTTTCTCAAGGACGCGACCGGCGATCGGCGGTTTTGGCCGCTCGAGATTCTCGTCGTTCACCTTGATCGCATCCGGGCCATGCGGACGCAGCTATTCGCCGAGGCGTTGCATCGGATCGAGGCGGGCGAGCGGTACTACCCGACGCGGGAGGAGGAGAAAACCCTCGTCTTTCCCGAGCAGGAGCAATTCAAGGTCACAGACGTATGGACGGACATCCTCGCGGGGTACGTCCATCGCACCACGAACCCGGCCGGCCAAGTGGCCGAGGAGCCGCCCGCGCGCCGCGCCTGGTTCTCGACGCAGGAGCTGTTCGATCGCGCGCTCAACATCAAGCCCGACCGCATCGACGGCAATCGCAACATGGAGAACCGCATCGGCAACTGCATGCGGGCGCTCGGATGGACACGATTCCGCGAGCGCAAGGGCGCCTATCAGCGATGGGGGTATCTGCGGCCCGGCTGCAAGTACGGCGAGCCCGTTCCGGGCGCTCCGCCGCCGCCTCCGCCGGCCCCGGGAGTGCCCGAGGAGCCCGTCCGGCGGGTCGAAAGCTTCGCGCCGGGAATGTCGCGCGAGCCGGGGGAGGACGACGATGTACCCGTCTAAACCGGCGTTTTGTCCAACCTCGTCCAACCTCGTCCGGCAGGGGGTTGGACGGCGCGAGCCCGCGCCGCGCCTTGATTCCGGGCCATCCGTCCGGGCGTCCGACCCCTCTCGCCGGTTCTCTACACACATGCGCAGGCGTGCGGGTGCATGGGCATGCGTGCGCGCGCGCTCGCGCGTCGCCTTTTATAGACCTGAGGTTGGACGGGTTGGACATCAGTCCTTAAAGCACGAAAGGGGCAATCGATGAGCGAAGTCCAGGCGACGAAGCCAATGCGGGAGTTGATGCCGTCGACAGCAGAGACGGCGGACTTCCTGCGCCGGTGGCTCGGGCAGGGGTTCGTCGACGGGCAGATCGCCCGAGCGACGAAGGCCCGCAAGACCTACCTTGCGATTCACGCTGAGCGAGGCAAGGCCGCGGCCGAGGAGTGGCGGCGCCTGAATTGGCGGGAGGCGACGTTCTACGCTCGCGAGGCAGGGCAGTCGATCGGCATCCCTGATCCGTCGCCGGAGGAGTGCGCCGTCGTCCCGAACATCGACCCGCGTCTGCTGCGAGCGGCTCGGGAGGGCGGGCCGCGCGAGGCAAAGCTGCTCGAGTCCGCGATCCGGCTGAGCGCGCTCAAGGGCAGGGAGCGGACCGACGCCGAGGAGGCGCTCGGCCCGGTGCAGACGTCTGCACTCCGCCGCGCGATGGAAAGGTGGGCGTCGTGACGTTCGAGTTCTCGATCCGCCATAACTTCCCGGAAGTGCAGAGCCAGATCCGCCGGCTGCGAGAGGACGTTGCAGCTCGAGCGACGGCGAGCGCGATCAACAAGACGCTCGCTCAGGGACAGACCCGCATGGTTCGGACCATCACGGCCGAATTCAACATCAGCGCCCGGGCCGTGCGCGAGGCCTTGCGCATCAGCCGGGCGAGCTTCCGGCAAGGCCTGTTCGAGATGTCGGGCTACCTCGAGAGCCCGAGCAAGCGCGGCCGCTCGCTCAACCTGATCCGCTTCGATGCGAAGCAGACGCGCCTCGGGGTGACGTTCAAGATCAAGCGCGGCGGGCCGCGGCAGACGATCCGCGGCGCCTTCATTGCGAACAAGGACAACAGCGCGGGCGGGACGGTGTTCATTCGCGAGGGCAAGGCCCGGCTGCCGATCGCGGCGAAGCAGACGATCGACATCGCGCAGATGTTCAACACGAAGCGCGTCAACGAGCGCGTCCGAGAGTTCATTGCCGCCAAGTTTCCGGAGATATGGGAGAGCGAGTCGAAGTTCTTTGTCGACCGCTTCAATGCAACGCGCGCCGGCGCTGAGTCGGGATGGGTCAAGCAGGGGGGCGCATGGTATCGCCGCTAAAGCGATCGCTGATCTCTCTCGCGGTCCTTGCGTCGATCGGCCGGGCTTCGGCGCAGCAAGGCGTCGCGCTGTTCGGGCAAGTCGTCGTCCGAAAGACGTCCGCTGTAGGCAAGTCGGAGGCGGGCCTCGCCTGGTTGACGGGTCCCTCTGACGCTGCGGCCTGTACGGGTCGAAACGAGCGCGAAACCGCGCCAGTAAATGGACTGCCGGCTAGGTAAACGGGTAACGGGGAAACGGACGAGGTAACACCATGACTCAGCACATAGCAAACAGGATCGAGATGATGCGCGTCGACGCGCTCATCCCCTACGCAAAGAACGCGCGAACGCATAGCGTCGAGCAGGTCGCGCAGCTCGCGGCGTCGATCCGCAGCTTCGGCTTTACGCAGCCGGTCCTTGTCGACGGCGACGGCGTCATCGTCGCCGGCCATGGTCGGGTGATGGCGGCGCGCGAGGTCGGCCTCGTCGACGTCCCGACGATCCGGGTCGATTGGCTGACGGACGCGCAGCGGCGCGCTTACATCCTCGCCGACAACAAGATCGCCATGAATAGCGGATGGGATCAGACCGTCCTTTCCGAGGAGATGCGGTCGCTCAAGGACCTCGGCGTCGACATGAGCCTCATCGGGTTTGACGAGGACGAACTCGCCGGCCTCCTGGTCGCTCCGGAATCCGGTTCCGGGGAGGCTTCCGCGCGCGAAAACCAGCGCTCCGCGGCGGAGATGGACAAGGCTGCCGCGGCGACCTCGCTTGCTTCGCGCTTCATGATCCCGCCTTTCAGCGTGCTGAACGCGCGCGAGGGCACTTGGCAGCAGCGCAAAGCCGCATGGCTCGCCCTTGGCATACGCTCAGAGCTCGGCCGGTCGACGGCGGCCGCGGATGCGCCGGCGTCCGGCAAGACGGCGTCCGCGAAGGAAAGCCGCGCGGCCCGGCAATCCGCATCGCTCAAGGGCGGCCTCACGGTCAAGACGACGACAGACCCCTACCGGGTCAAGCGCAAGAAAGGCGCGAGCCTCGATCCCAAGCTCGAGGCCGAGGCGGACGCCGACATCGCGGCCGGCCGCGTCAAAAAGTTTCCCGATGCGGAGTCAGCGATCGAGCATCTCCGCGAGATCGCGCAGGACGGAGGCGCAGGGTACGAAACCGGAACGAGCATCTTTGACCCCGTCCTCTGCGAGCTCGCCTGTCGATGGTTTTGCCCGCCGGCGGGGACGATCCTCGACCCGTTCGCCGGCGGATCGGTGCGCGGCATCGTCGCCTCGAAGCTTGGCCGCAAGTACATCGGCCATGAGCTGCGGGTCGAGCAGGTCGCGGCGAACCGCGCCCAGGCGCGCGCCATCTGCACCGACGCGGCGCTTCCGCCGACATGGATCGAGGGCGACAGCCGCACGATCGACAAGACCTGCGTCGACGTCGCGGCGGACTTCGTCTTTTCCTGCCCGCCCTATGCCGACCTCGAGGTTTATAGCGACGATCCGCGCGACCTGTCGACGATGGCCTACCCGGCGTTTCGGGAGGCGTACCGCGACGTCATCGCCAAGACCTGCGCGATGCTGAAGCCGGACCGCTTCGCGTGCTTCGTCATCGGCGAGGTCCGCGGCGACGACGGCAACTATTACGGCCTGGTCCCCGACACGATCGAGGCTTTCCGCTTGGCAGGCCTCGAGTTCTATAACGAGGCGATCCTCGTCACGCATCTCGGCTCGCTGCCGTTGCGAGTGGGCAAGCAGTTCAGCGGCAGTCGCAAACTCGGCAAGACGCATCAAAACGTCCTTGTCTTTGTCAAGGGCGACCCGAAGAGGGCGGTCGAGGCGTGCGGCGCAGTCGAGGTCCCGGACGATGCGCTCCTCTCAGCAGGGGCGCCGGCCGAGGAGGGCGCCGCGCCGGCTGATGACCTGTCCAAGTA
>CAYYVB010000051.1:0-11317 GCA_964475035.1 uncultured Opitutaceae bacterium
GTCGATCACATGCAGCAGATCGAAGCGGCGCTGCTCGTCCTCGACCAGAAACCGGACGATCCCGAGGCGCTGAATTCCATCTTCCGCTCCTTCCACACCATCAAGGGCAACGCCGGTTTCCTCGGCCTGGTGCCGATGCACACGCTCGCCCATGAGGTCGAGTCGCTGCTCGACCTGGCGCGCAACCACGAGCTCCGCCTCACGCCGCCGATCATCACCGAGATCCTCCGCAGCCGCGACGCGCTCCAACTGCTCACGCAGCAGATCGCCGTCGCCCTTGAGAAGGGCCAGTTGCCGAGCAACATCATCGCGGTCAGCCATCTCATTGTCGCCGTCAAGCGCCTGTCCCAGCCCGATGCCGCGGGCGTCGAGCCCGAAGCTTCCGCGCCGCCGGCCCCGACGGTGGAGTCCGCCGCACCCGCCGCCTCGGTCACGACCGCCCCCTTCGCCGCGCCGACGTCCACCCACGCCTCGGCCGCCAACGCCATCGAGGCCCAGGCCGCGGGCAACAAGGCCGGCGGCGGCCAGACCGTCCGCGTCAACACCGAGAAACTCGACTCGCTCATGGATGTCGTGGGCGAACTCGTCATCGTCCAGAGCCAGCTCATCGAGTCCGCCCGCGCCCAGGGCGACGCGAGTTCCCCGCTCCAGCGCAACGTCGCGCAGCTCTCGCGCATCACGAAGGAACTGCAGCACACCGCCATGTCGCTGCGCATGATCCCGATCAAGCCGACCTTCCAGAAGATGGAGCGCCTCTCGCGCGACCTCGCCCGCAATTTCGGCAAGAAGGTCCAATTCCAGGTCAGCGGCGAGGACACCGAGCTCGACCGCACCGTCGTCGAGGAGATCGCCGACCCGCTCGTCCACATGGTCCGCAACGCGCTGGACCACGGCCTCGAGCTGCCCGACGTGCGCGCCGCCGCCGGCAAGCCCGAGCAGGGCACCGTCCATCTCCGCGCCTACCACCAGGGCAGCAATATCGTCATCGAGCTCCAGGACGACGGCCGCGGCATCGACCCGGACAAGATTTTCCGCAAGGCCGTCGAGAAGGGCATCCTCGCCCCGAACGCCCAGCTCACGCGCGAGGAGTGCTTCGCGCTCATCTTCGCGCCCGGCTTCTCCACCGCGGAAAAGGTCACCGCCGTCTCCGGCCGCGGCGTCGGCATGGACGTCGTGAAGCGCAACATCGAGAAGCTCCGCGGCAAGATCGAGATCGCCTCCGAGGTCGGCCGCGGCTCGACCTTCAAGATCAAGCTCCCGCTCACGATGGCCATCATCGACGGCCTCGTCGTCCGCGTCGGCACCGACAAGTTCATCCTCCCGAGCACCTCCGTGCAGATGGCGCTGCGTCCGCCGAAGGAGGCCATCACCACCGTCCACGGCACGGGCGAAGTGCTCGAGCTGCGCGGCAAGATCCTCCCGTTGCACCGCCTGCACCGCCGCTTCGGCATCCCGGCCGACTCGGAGAAACCGTGGGAAGGCATCGTCGTCATCGTCGAGCACTCCGGCCGCATCTCCGCGCTGTTCGTGGACGAGATGGTCAGCAAGCAGGAGGTCGTGATCAAGAACCTCGGCGCCTTCATGCAGGGCCTGCCCGGCGTCGCCGGCGGCGCCATCCTCGGCGACGGCAACATCGCGCTCATCCTCGACCCCGCGTCCCTGCTCCAGGCCGCCTGATTCCTCCCGTCATGTCGAATTCCTCCGCCGCTCCGGTTCCTCCGACCCTCGATCAAGTCTGCGAGAAAGCCCTGCGCCTCCCCTGTGCGCCGTCGCTCCTGCCGCGGCTCGGCGCGGCGTTGCAGAGCGACGAGAGTTCCGCGGCCGAGATCGAGCGCCTCATCTGCCTGGACCCCTCGCTCGCCGCCGCGACGCTCCGCCTCGCCAACTCCGCGATGTTCGCGCGCGGCACGGTCGAGACGGTCGAGGCCGCCGTGTTCCGCCTCGGCGCGAAGGAGATCTACCGCCTCGCCGCGCTCGTGCTCGTCAGCCGCTGGGAGAGCGGCGGCGTCGCCGCGCTGCGCTGGGAACCGGGCGATTTCAGCCGGCTCGCCCTCTGCACCGCCATCGCCGGCGAAGTGCTCGCCGGCACCACCGAACGCATCGACCCGCAGCTGGTTTACACCGCCGGCCTCGTTTCCGACCTCGGCAAGCTCGCGTTGGCGCACAGTTGCGCGGAGTTTTATCCGGCGGTCCGCGCCTTCCGCGAGCGCATGCAATGCAACTGGGAGCAGGCCGAACGCGCCGTGCTGGGCTATCATCACGCCGACGCCACGCGGCGCCTGCTCATCGCGTGGAATTTCCCGAAGGTCTTCCAGCTCATGGCGGAGTTTCACACCCGCCCGACCGAGGCCCCCGCCGAGGCTTTGCCGCTGCTCGCCCACCTGCACGCGGCGAAGTATCTCGCCACCGCCATGGGTCCGGGCGTGAACGAGGACAGCTTCCTCACCTCCGTGCACGGCGCCTTTCTTCGCGAGTGGGGATTCACGGCGGAACTCCTCGAGGCCGCGATGCCCGTCGTGCTCGAGCGGGCCAACGCCCGTCTCGGTGACAAGCTCACCACCGGCGCGGTCGCCATCTGACTCGGCTGCGCGCCACCGGTGCCGCACCCGGCTCCGTGGCCGGGGGGCGCCGCTGCGGCCGCTTACTTTCCCGCCCAAACCTGCGCGAGGTGCACGAGGGTGTCGGCGGCCTTGGCCATGTCCTGCACGGTGACCCACTCGCGCTGGCTGTGGACTTCGTGCATGCCGGTGAAGATGTTCGGCGTCGGCAGGCCGCGCGCGGTGAGGCGCGAACCGTCGGTGCCGCCGCGGATCGGCTGGAAGAACGGCTCGACGCCGGCGCGGCGCGCGGCGGTGCGGGCGAACTCGACCGGGCGCATGTCCTTTTCGAGCCAGTAGCGCATGTTGCGGTATTGCTCGGTGAACGTGAGCTCGACGCGCGCCTGCGGCTCGGCGGCGCGCAGGTCGGCGGCGAGCCGCTCCATCAACGCGCGCTTCTCGGCCAGGCCGTCGAGTTCGAAGTCGCGCACGATGAAGCTCACCGTCGCCTCCTCGGCCGAGCCGCTGATCGTGACCGGATGGATGAAGCCTTCCGTGCCCGCGGTGCGCTCGGGGGATTGCTCCATCGGCAGCGCGGCGAGGTAGCGGCCGGCGAGACGGAGCGCGTTGACCATGACGTCCTTCGCCCAACCCGGATGCGCGGACACGCCGCGGATGACGAGCTTGGCGGCGTCGGCGCTGAAGGTCTCGTGGCAGATCTCGCCGCGCTCGGCGCCGTCGAGCGTGTAGGCGAATCGCGCGCCGAACTGTTTCAGGTCGAGCTGGTCGACGCCGCGCGCGATCTCCTCGTCGGGATTGAAGCAGAGTCGGATCTTCCCGTGCGGAATCTCCGGATGGCGCAACAGGTGGCGTGCGGCGCTCATGACGATGGCGATGCCGGCCTTGTCGTCCGCGCCGAGGAGCGTCGTGCCGCTCGCAGTGATGACGTCCTGGCCGATGGCCTCGCGGAGGTGAGGGATGGTTTCGACGGTGAGCTTCTGCGTCGGATCGTCGGGCAGCACGATCGGGCGGCCGTCGTAGGCGCGGTGGACGATGGGCTTGGCGCCGCCGGGGAGATTGGGCGCGGTGTCCATGTGCGCGCACCAACCGATGACCGGCGTGTCGGTGGCGATCGTCGCCGACACGGTGGCGAGCACGTAACCGTGCTCGGTCAATGTGACATCGGCCGCGCCAATCTCCTGCAACTCGCGCACGAGGAGGCGCGCGAGTTCCCATTGGTTGGGCGAGCTCGGGCAGGTCGGCGACGCCGGATCGGCGCGCGTGTCGATCTGCACGTAGCGGAGGAAGCGTTCGAGGAGGTCGGCGGAATCGGGCAGCATGCCGGCAGGTTAACTCCCGGCGGATTCTGGCCAACCATTAAGCGGTGAGCTTGAGACGGACTTTTTATCTGCTCATCGCACCGCCTTCGCTTTTGCGGCCGGCGGGCGCGATGGATCGGCATGCGTTCACTGCGTCTGATTGGCCTCACCCTTGCCCTCCACCTCGCCGCTTCCTCCCTGCTGCAGGCGCAAGGCACGCCGGCCGCCGCGCCGGCGACTCCATCCGCACCGCCCCCGACGCTGGCGGAGGAATTGGCGAAGAACCGCCTCACCTTGCGTCCTGTCGACGGCCAACTGACCGGTCCCGGCGCCGAGTGGCTGGCGCGCGAGGCGGCGGAGAGCCAGTTCCTGCTCGTCGCCGAAGACCACGGCCTCGCCGAGATGCCGGAGGTGACCGCGGCGCTGTTCGATCTCGCGCGACCCGCCGGTTACCGGCACATCGTGGTCGAGATCGGGCCGCTCGTGGCCGAGCGGTTCGAGCGGATGGCGGCGGCACCGGATGCGTTGCAGCAGTTTGCCGCCTTCAACCGCGACTATCCCTACGGCGCGGCCTTTTATTTCTGGCGCGAGGAAGCCGCCATGCTCGCCCGCATCGTGCAGGCGATGGGCGGGGCGCGCGACACCGTGTGGGGCATTGACCAGGAGTTCATCGCCGCCGGCGCCGTGCACTTGGAGCGTCTCGTAGAGCTCGCGCCCGATGCGGCCGCCCGCGCGCTGGCCGAACGGCATCTGGCCTTCGCGCGGCAGGACATGTCGCGGATGATGGAGACCAAGCGTGCCGACGCGACCTTCGTCGCGTCGGCGCCCGCCGAGGTGTTTGCCGAGTTGCGCCACGCCTTCGCCGCCGCCGGCGCGGAGGCCGCGCGGATCATCGACGAACTTGCCCGCAGCGCGGAGATCTACCGGATGAACTCCGATGGCCGCGGGTGGCTCTCGAATTTCTCCCGCGGTCGTCTGGCGAAGGAGCATTTCCGCGCCTATTATGACCGCGCGCTCGCCGCCCACGGCGTGCCGCCGCGCGCCGTGATCAAATACGGGGCGATGCACCTGCGGCGCGGCCGCAGCACGCTCGGGGTGCACGATATCGGCAACCTCGCGTCGGAGCTCGCGGAGTTCAACGGCCTGCGGTCTTTCCACCTGCTCGTCGTTTGCGCCCGCGGCACGGTCAACGCCTACCATCCCTTCGCCAGTCCGCCGGAGCACAAGCAGAAGCTTTACGACCCGGTGGCGTCCTTCGCCTCGATGCTCGATCTCAAACCCATCCTCGAGGCGGCCGATCCGGACGAATGGACGCTGCTCGACCTGCGTCCCATGCGACGCTTGCTCTTCCGGCGCTACAAGGACCTCGATCCCGGTTTGAAGGAATCGATCTGGGGCTTCGACGCCGTGCTCGTCATTCCTGAGGGCCGCGCGGCGACGCTCTTCGAGTGAGTGCCGCGCCGCACGCGGCGTCTCACTTCACCCAGTCCGGGATGACGTGCAGCTCGAGGTTGAAAATGATCGGCCCGAGCAAGAGCACGAGGCCGACGATCACGGGGACGAGCAGGACGTTCAGCCACAGGCCCGCGCGCGCCATCTGCGGCAGCGTGACCATGCCGCTGCCAAACACGATGGCGTTGGGCGGCGTGCCGACGGGCATCATGTAGGAGCAGTTGGCGGCGAGTGCCGCGGGGATAAGGAAGAGCAGCGGGTTCTGCCCGAGGCTGAGCGCCAGCGCGGCGACGATGGGCAGGAAGGTCGCGGCCGTGGCCGTGTTGCTCGTCAGCTCCGTCAGCATAAGGATGCCGAAACAGATCAGGCAAAGCGTGAGCAGCATCGGCACGCCGTGCAGACCGCCGGCGAGATCGCCGAGGTAGCGCGAGAGACCGTGCTTCTCGATGTTGCCGGCGAGGCTCAGGCCGCCACCGAAGAGCAGGAGCACTTCCCAGGGGAGCGATTTCGTCGCGGCCCAGTCCATCGCGAATTCGCCGCGCCGGGCGTCGATCGGCGCGAGGAACAAGGCGATCGCCCCCATCATCGCGATGGTCGTGTCGGTCAGCAGTGGCACGGCCCGTGCGAGCAGGGGCTGGAAGACCCAGCCCAATGCCGTGAGCACGAAGACGACCGTGACGATGGCCTCGCCGCGCGAGAAGCGGCCGAGGGAGGCCTTTTCGCGTGCGATGAGTTCCTTCATCCCCGGCAATTCGCCGGGATCGAGGCGGAACGAGATCCGCGTGAGCACGAGATAGACGAGCGGGAGCGTCACGAGCATGACCGGCACGCCGAGCAGCATCCATTGGCCGAAGCCGAGCGTGAGGCCGTAGACGTTGGTGACGTAGGCGGCGAGGAGGGCGTTGGGCGGCGTGCCGATGAGCGTGGCCATGCCGCCGGTCGTGGCGCCGTAGGCGACGGCGAGCATGAGCGCCGTGGAGAACGCGCGTTGTCCCGGTGCCACGGTCGCGCCCGCGGGCAGGAGTTGCACGACGGAGAGCGCGATCGGCAGCATCATCAGCGCCGTGGCGGTGTTGCTCACCCACATGCTGACCAGCGCCGAGGCGAGCAGGAAGCCCGCGACGATGCGCGAGGGCCGCGTGCCCATGACGCCGATCAGGTTGATGGCGACGCGGCGGTGGAGGTTCCACTTCTGCATCGCCAGCGCGATGATGAAGCCGCCGAGGAAGAGGTAGATGATGGGATTGGCGAACGGCGCCGCCGTCGCGCGGATGTCGCCGAGGCCGAGCGCGGGGAAGAGCACGAGCGGCAGCAGGGCCGTGACCGGGATCGGCACGGATTCGCTGATCCACCACACGGCCATGAGCAGCGCGGCGCCGGCGGTGCGCCAGCCCTCGACGCTGAGGCCGTCCGGCGGCGGAAGGAGCAAGGTGACGAGCAGGGCGCCGGGGCCGAGGATCCAGCCGGACCACTGGCGCAGGCCATAGCGGGCGGGGTGTTCGGCGGCGTCGCGGACGGAATGCTCCAATTCGTCGAGATTCGGCGTCGGGGTCATGGCGGGGTGCGGAGGAGCGAAACGATTCGCGCCCGCGAGGCGACGGATTTCCGGGGCGTAGTTTTGCTCCCTTGGGTGGGTTCGGGCATGAGGTGAACGCTGCGGGAAAGTCGGCTGTCTTACGACGGCAGTTACGAGGAGGTGCGTCTGGTGTAGGTGGCGCGCTGGCGCGCCACACGAAGGTGGCAGCGGTCGCGGGCGCCGAACGTTGCGCGCAAGCGCGCAACCTACGTTCAGCGAGCGCAGGGCGATGGATGGACGAGTGCGGATGAAAAAAGCCCCGCGGCCTTTTCGGCGCGCGGGGCGTGAGGATTTCTCAACGACGGCTTAGCTCACTGCTCGGCGCTCGGCGCGGCTTGGTCGAGGCCGCGGCGCTTGAGCAGGTGCTTCACGTCGGGCTCGCGGCCGGAGAAGTCGCGATACATCTGCATCGCATCGCGGCTGCCGCCGCGCGAGAGCACGGTGCGACGGAGCTTCTCGCCCGCCTCGCGGCTGAGGCCGCCCTGCTCCTCGAACCATGCGGAGCCGTCGGCGTCGAGCACCTCGGCCCAGATGTAGGAGTAATAGCCGGCGGCATAGCCGTTGCTGGCGAAGATGTGGTTGAAATACGGGCTGCGGTAGCGCGGCGGCACCGCGGCGAAATCGACGCCGGCTTGTTGCAGCGCCTTGGCCTCGAAGGCCATCACCTGGTCCGCGGCGGGAACTTCGCCCGCCTTGAGCTGGTGCCAGGCGAGGTCGAGCAGCGTGGCCGAAAGATATTCCGTCGTGCGGTAGCCTTCGTTGAACTGCGCGGCGGCGCGGATCTTTTCCAGCATCTCGGCCGGGATGGGTTCGCCCGTCTGGTAGTGCTTGGCGAAATTGCCGAGCGTGTCCGGCCAGGTGGCCCACATCTCATACACCTGCGAGGGGAACTCCACGAAGTCGCGCGGCACGCTCGTGCCGGCGAAGCGCGGGAACTTCACGTCGGAGAACATCGCGTGCAGCGCGTGGCCGAATTCGTGGAACGCGGTCTCGACCTCGTCGCTCGTCAGCAGCGTGGGCTCGCCGGCGGGCGGCTTCGGGACGTTGAGGTGGTTGGCCACGACCGGGCGCGAGCCGAGCAGGTGCGACTGCGGGACGTAGGCGTTGGCCCACGCACCGCCGCGCTTGGTCGGGCGGGCATACCAGTCGACGATGAAGAACGCGAGCGGCGTGCCGTCGGCCTCGCGGACCTCGAAGATGCGGGTGTCCTCGTGGTATTTCGGGAGGTCGGTGCGCTCGTGGAAGGTGAGGCCGAAGAGCTTGGTCGTGGCGAAGAACACGCCGTCCTCGAGCACGCGGTTCATCTCGAAGTAGGGCCGCACCTGCGCGGCGTCGAAGGCGTAGCGCTGGGCGCGGAGCTTCTCGCTGTAGAAATCCCAATCCCAGGGCTGGAGCTGGAAGCCGCCGCCCTCGGCGTCGATCACGGCCTGGAGCTCGGCGGCTTCCTTCTTCGCGTTGGCGACGGCGGCGGGGGCGAGCTGGCCCATGAGGCGGTTGATGTTTTCGACCGAGCCGGCGGTCTGTTCCTCGACTTGGAACGCGGCATGGTGCGCGTAACCGAGGAGAGCGGCGCGTTCGGCGCGGGTCTTGGCCAGCTTCGCGATGACCTCGCGGTTGTCGAATTCGCCGCCGCGGCTGTTGCGGTTGACGGAGGCCTCGTAGAGGCGCTGGCGCAGGGCGCGGTTCTCGAGCGAGGCGAGCGCGGGCTGGCCGGTGGTGTTGAGGAGGCGGATCAGGAACTTGCCCTCGTGGCCGGCGGCCTTCGCGGCGGACGCGGCGGCGGCGATGGCGTTGGCGGAGAGGCCGGCGAGTTCCTCGCGCGTGTCGACGAGGACGCCCGAGGCGTTGGTCTCCTTGAGGACATTCTGGGAGAAGGTGGTGTGGAGCGTGGCGAGCTCGCTGTTGAGCGCGCGCAGGTAGGTCTTGTCCGCCTCGTTGAGCTTGGCGCCGGAGCGGACGAAGTCCTTGTAGTAACGCTCGAGCACGCGCGCGGCTTCCTCGTCGAGACCGAGCGACATGCGGCGCTCGTAGAGGCTGGCGATGCGGTCGAAGAGCGCGGCGTTGAGGCGGATGGCGTCGCCGTGCGCGGCGAGCTTCGGGCCGATCTCGCGCTCGAGTTTCTGCATCGCGGGATTCGTGTTCGTGCCGGTGAGGTTGAAGAATACGCGGCTCACGCGGCCGAGGAGCTGGCCGGAGCGCTCGAGGGCGACGATGGTGTTCTCAAAGGTCGGCTCGCCCGGCGTCGCCGTGATGGCGTCGATCTCGCGGCGCTGTTCCGCCATGCCGGCCTCGAAGGCGGGCAGGTAATGCTCGTCCTTGATCCGGTCGAAATGCGGATAGTTGAAGGGCAGGGTGCTCTCGGTGAGGAGCGGGTTGTCGGTCATGGCGGGGGCGGGAGCGGATTGGCCGAGCAACGCGACGGGCGCAAGGCCCAGCGCAAGTGCCAGCGGCAACATCCGGCCCGTGATCAGGGGGGAGTTCAGGCGTAGCATGATGGTGTGACGAATGGAGCGCGGACATTAGCGCCGAAACGCTCCGGGCCGCAAGTGTCGTCGATGACTCCGGCAACCCGTGCGGCGAACCCCGCACGAAACGCGTCAACGCGACGCGTCCGCCCCCACTGGTGGCCGGCGCAGGATTGACCGCGGCGGCGGATTGCGCCGGGCTCGCGTCGTGCCCCGCTCCGTCGTCCTCCAGGGAACCGATCGTTGCCCGCGCTGCCAGCTGCCGCCGCGCTGGTGCGTGTGCGCGGGTCTGCACGCCGTCGCGCTCCCGCTGCGTGTCGACGTGTTGATGCACCAGCGCGAGAGCTACCGCCCTAGCAGCACCGGCCATCTCATCCAACGCGTCGTGACCGGTGCACGGCAGCACGTCTATCGCAAGGACGCGCCGCCCGCGCCCGCCGACCTCGTCGATCCGGCGCGCGAGCTGTGGATCCTCCATCCGCAGGGCGACGCGCCGCCCGCCGGCGCCGATCCCGCGCGGCTGCAGGTCCTGTTGCTCGACGGCAGCTGGGTGCAGGCGACGGAGATGGCGCACCGGGTCGCACCGTGGGGCCGGCGCGTTCGGTTGCCGATGACCGGCGAGAGCCGCTACTGGCTGCGCACGCAGGCCGGCGCGGGAAAATTCTCCACCGTCGAAGCGCTGCTCTTCCTGCTCGCGACGCTCGGCCTCGCCGCGGAACACGCGGCGCTGCGCGCGCAGTTCGAGTTGCACGTCTGGGCCTCGCTCCGTTCGCGCGGCGCGAAGGAGCGCGCGGCCGATTACCTGCGCGATTCGCCCGTGCCCGCGGCGTTCCCGGACCTGCTCGCGCGCCTCGAGAGCCGCCGCGGCGCAGCGGAGTAGGGCCGGTCTCCGACCGGACCCTCAGGATTCGCGTCCGCCTTCCAGCCGGTCACAGACCGGCCCGGCCGCGGGGCTTTTTCCGCTGCCTGGTGCATGCGGTCGGTCGCAACGGGAAGTGTTGCCCGCGCCAAAAAAAAGCGCGCGCCGGGGAGGCGCGCGCTGAGGTGACCGAAAGGGAGGGTCGCGAGGCGACGTGGACTCAGTTCGTCGGGCCGACGACGAGGCCGCCGTGCGTGTTGTTGTAGGCGTCGAACCAGTTCTTTACGTTCAGCACGAAGGCGCTGTCGTAGCTCGCGGCGTGCTTGAGGACGTATTCGCCGTAGTAGACGAAGAACGCGGTCAGACGGGCGTCACCGTTGAGGTAGGCGCCGTTGGCGTAATTGTATTCGGAAGCGAGGAGCTGCTTCGCGAGGAGGGTCGAGGGATTCGAACCGGTGGCGGAGAGGACGTTGACCGCGCCGCTCATGGTGATGGAGGTGAAGGGCTCAAGCGCGAGGCCGCCGACCGTGGTGGTGTAGGAGGCGAGCGTGGCGGCGTTGATCTGCACGCCCTTGGTGGTGCCCTTCAGGGCCTTTTCGAGGTTGTTCTTCCAGAAGCCGATCGTGAATCCGTTGGCGGACATCGTGCCGATGGCGCTGAAGTTGAGGCCGTAACCGGTGTCGGGCGCGGTGGTGTCGGCATTGAGCGTGATGTCGTGCTCGGTGAGGGTGGTGGGCAGCATGCCGTTCACGCCGCCGACCACGACGGTGTAGTCGCCGGCGGGCAGATCCGTGAAATTGTAGGAGCCGTCGGCCGCAGTCACGGTGGTGCCGACGACGTTGCCCGCCGCGTCGAGGAGCGTGACGGTGACGCCGCCGATGCCGATCTCGTCGGCGTTGCGCGAGCCGTTGTAATTGACGTCGAAGAACACCACGCCGTTGAGGTCGTGCAGCTCGGGCTCAACGCCGCCGCAAACCGGACCCTGCGTCGTGCCGAGGACAAAGCCGTTGCCGGACTTGACGGCGATGGTGACGTCGCCGGTGGCCCACTTGCCCGCGAGCGTGACGGTGACGATGCGCGTCTCGCCGCCTTCGTAGCCGGTGTCGAAC
>CAYYVB010000051.1:11327-13184 GCA_964475035.1 uncultured Opitutaceae bacterium
CGCGGACGCCGGTGGTCGGATCGGAGTTGGTCCACTCGACCAGCGGGTCGTTCGAGCCGACGAGCACTTCGCTGCCGCCGCAATCCGGGCTGATGGCGATGACCCAGTGGCTGATGGCGGGCTTGTTGCCCGAGGTCATCGAGTAGGTGAAGGTCGTGGTATCGGCCCCGGCATCATAGACTGAGGACAGCAGCGAAACCGTGTAGGTGATGGGCGAGGTATTCGCCGAGGACGCGAACGCCGTGCCGAGGCAGGCGAAGACGAAGAGGAGGCTCGAGAGCAGTTTTTTCATAGCAGTTGATTGTGCGTCGGATAACGGCCGGGTGAGAAATGCATCGCAAACAGAAAATAGGGTAAAACACCTAGTATTTAGGACGGAGATACCCAGTTCTATCTAGGTAGGGCCGATTGCACGCCTCGCCATATCCAGTGCGGCCTGACACGAAGGCTCCTATTGAATCGCAGGAGAAATCTCGGTGGCTTTGCAGTGACTTCCCACCTCGCGAAGAGAGTCCAGCGACTTGTGGACCATGCGCTCCACCCCATCCTTGGATCCCAGCCGCGGGGGAGCGTCTGGAGCCTGGCACCATTTCTCCAAGCAACAGTCCACGATTTTTTCAGGCTGCGCCGGGGTTGGGCCGCGCTCAATTTCCCGGCATGTCCCGTGCCTTCCTGCTCCCGTCTTTTGTGTTCGTTCTCGCTGCCGTGCTCCTTCCGGCCTGCGCGCCAAAGCCGCCCGAGCCCGCCGTCGCCGCTGCGCCACAAAAATCCGAGCATGAGCTGCGCCGCGAGCGCTGGTTCGGCGCGGAGATCGCGCAAAAATCCGGCATCGAGTGGCGCCCGAGCGGACTCGGCCTCGAGATCCTCGTGCCCGGCGAGGGCACGCCGCCGCAGCGCACCGACAAGATCCGCGTGCACTACCGCGGCCGCCTGCTCGACGGCACGGAAGTCGACAGCAGCCACGCGCGAGGGAAGCCCAACGTTTTCCAAGTCGACCACCTCATCGCCGGCTGGGCCGCTGCGATGCCCTCGCTCAAGCCCGGCGGCAAGGCCGTGTTCTACATCCCGCCGCACCTCGGCTACGGCGGCCTGCGCGCCGGCAAGATCCCGCCGCATTCTTCCCTCATCTTCGAGGTCGAGCTCCTCGAAGTCCTCCCGCGCTGAGTGCCGGTGCGGATGACGGGTCTCCGACCGGCGCACCCATCGGTTCGTCCCTTCCTGTGTTTGACTCCGCCAGCGCAGCCTTGCGCTCGCGCCCGCGCCGGCCGGATGCTGGCGGCGTGACTCCCGGCGAAAAACTCTGTTTGGCCTGCGGCCTCTGCTGCGACGGCACGCTCTTCGACGGTGTGCGCCTCGAGCGGGGCGACGACGCCAAGAAACTGCAGGCGCTCGGTCTGCCCGTGCGCACGCCGCGCGCCCGCCAGCCCGTCTCGCGTTTTGCCCAGCCCTGCGCCGCGCTCTGCGCCGACCGCACTTGCCGGCTCTACGTCGACCGCCCGCGCCAGTGCCGCACCTTCGAGTGCCGGGTGTTCAAGGACCTGAAGGCCGGCCGCACCGATCTCCCTGCCGCGCTGCGCCTCGTCACGAAGAGCCGCCGCCTCGCGGACCGGATCCGGAAATTGCTGCGGCAACTTGGCGACCCCGACGAGCGCCGCTCGCTCGGCGAACGTTTTCATCGGATGCAATGCCGCCTCGAGGCGGAAAAACCCGCCGCCGCCGCGCTCGCCGTGTTCGCCGACCTCAGCCTCGCCGTGCACCGGCTGAAACTGCTTGCGCACGAGAAATTCTACACGCGCGCCGACGAAGGCTCGCTCGACTGAGCCCGTTTCGCGCACGCCGCCACTGTAGGAGGGGCTT
>CAYYVB010000052.1:0-13080 GCA_964475035.1 uncultured Opitutaceae bacterium
CGAAGCACACCAAGCCGGATCGACTCGGCACCACCTACCCGAATCGATGGGAACGGATCCTCACGCTGGCCCGCGAGGCCGGCCGCCAGGACGTGGTCGCGGAGGCGCACGACGCGCTCGGTTTGGCTGCATCCTGGAGCAAACAATACGCCGAGGCCGTCCGTCACTTCTCTGCGGCCGACTCCGCCGGCCCCCCGCCGAACCGCGGAATTATGATCTGGATGGAAATCATCGAGTCGAACACCGCCCTCGATCGGCGGCCGGCCGCCCGCGCCGCCATCGAAAAGGTTTTCGCCCTGATCGACCCCACCAAGGAACCGGGCCGCGCCAGCGCGTTGCACGAAGCCCGAGCCGAACTCCTCGGGCGCGACGGCGACTTCGCCGCCGCCTATCAGGAACTGCGCGCCGCCAATGAACTGCGGCGCCGCCAGAACGCCACGCGACAGAGTTTCCCGATGGTCCGGCTGGCCCCGGTTGCCAGCAATGCCGAGAAAGCGGCCGCCACCAGCCTCGCGGTCGTGGAGGCTGCCTACCGCGAGGCTGAGCTCGACCGCACCCGCCTCCGTCAACGCCAGGCCGCCGGAATCGCCACGGTCGCCGTGTCGCTGGCCGCCCTTCTCGGGCTCGCCTACGCCTATAAACGCCGCTCCGCCGCGGCGCACGCGCATGCGCGTGACGCGGCCGAGCTTCGCGCCGAACGCACGCATTGGCAGATGCTCCGCTACCAACTCAACCCGCACTTCCTCTTCAACGCGCTCTCCTCGCTCGGCGGGCTCGTCGTGACCGATCCCGCCGCCGCCGGACGCGTGATCGAGCGGCTTTCCGAAATTTGCCAGCTCGCACTGAAAGGGTCGAGCGACGATCTGCGCACGCTGGCGCACGAGCTTGAGATCATTCGCGCCTACCTTGATGTCGAGCAAGCCGGCGCGGGCGACGGACTCGTCGTGCGAATCGATGCCGCGCCCACCGTCCTCCGCTGTCTCGTGCCGCCCCTGCTCCTGCAACCCTTGGTGGAAAACGCCCTGAAATACGGTGGGCAGACGTCGGACGAACTCCTGGAGGTCGGCATCAGCGCGCAACGAAGCGCGGACGGATCGGCCCTCGAAATCGAAATCGCGAACACGGGCCGATGGCTCGAAGCGACCGGGGAGCCGAGGCCGCGCGACGCCGTCGGCGTCGCCAATGTCCGCGAGCGGCTGGCCCGCTTCGGCGGCCAAGCCGCGACCTTGACCTTTGCGCACGACGGGCATTGGGTCCGCGCCCGGATCCACTTGCCGGCACGCGAGGCCGGCACCGACTCCGCCGCCCCATGAGCCCGATCCGCACGTTGATCATCGAGGACAACGCCGCCGCCCGCGCCGGCCTGCGCGAGCGGCTCAAGGCGCACCCCGAGATCGCGATCGTCGGCGAGGCCGGCACCGTCGGCCGCGCGCGCACACTTTTCGCCCTGAACGACTACGACCTGATCTTCCTCGATGTGCGCCTGCGCGGCGGGATCGGGTTCGACCTCGTGCCGCACGCCTCGCCCACGGCGCGGATCATCTTCGTCACCGCCTTCGACGAATACGCCATCCGCGCCTTCGAGGTGAACGCCCTCGATTATCTGCTGAAACCGGTGACCCCCGAGCGTCTCGCCTCCGCGCTGTCCCGCCTCACCCCCGAGCGGACCGGCTCCGGACCGACTCGTCTCCAGCGCGATGATCTCGTTCACCTCAAGACCGACACCGGATCCCACTTCGTCTCCGTCCGCACCATCACCGTCATCCTTGCCGAGCTGAACTACACGCTCGTGCATCTCGCGACCGGGATGCGCCACCTGGTCCGGCGGTCCCTCCAATCTTGGGAGGATCAGCTCGAAAGCGATGTCCTCGTGCGGGCCGGGCGCGATGTCCTCGTGAATCTCGATCACGTCACCCTGCACGAGGCCGACGAGAGCAAGTGCGGGCTGCTCCACGTCACCGGCCGCCGTGACCCCGTGCACGTGAGCCGCCGCCATTGGCCGTTGATTCGCGCCCGCCTGCAACGCGACTGAGGGTGAGGGGTTGGGACCATTGGTCCCATTGTGCTGCCGCTGGTCCCCGACAGATTGAGGAACGAAATCCCCTCCTGCCATTCTCTGGCCACAAGACCATGATTGGCTTCCGAAAACTTCTTCCGGCACTCGCCGCGTGCTCCCTCGCCAGCGCGCTGTCCGCCCAGACCTACATCGGCAACCTGAACGGCAGTGCCACCGCCAGCACCTTCGAGACCGGGTTCTCCTCCGTCGGCGAACAGGACACCAATCTAGCCGCCTTGGGCTGGACCGAAGTCACCGGCGATACGCGCCTGTTCCGGGGCACCAGCAACACCGCGGTGATCTCCACCGGCGAGTGGAACACCTATTCGGTGCGGTATGACACGGGGGTCGCCATCCAAACCAACACGGTCTATACATTGTCCTTCAATCTCGGATACCAGACCAACAACACCGGGAACACCGCCTACTACAGCTTCGAACTCGGCACGGTCAACGGCGGCGCCTTCTCTTCCTACACCTCGGCCCACAGCGGTTCCCTCTCCTATGACGGCGCGTTGGGCTCCCTGAACATCGGGTCCGGCAGTTTCTCCTCCGACTCGTCGCAATGGACCACCGGCGGTTCGGTGAACGGAGACAATCTGGCCGTGGTGTTCACCCTCACCAATTACAGCATCAACGGGTCCAGCTCCGACTTCTTCGGCTTCGACAATGTGACGCTGACCGCCGCCGCCATCCCCGAGCCTTCGACCTACGCGGCACTGCTCGGTCTCGGATCCTTGATCTATATCGCCTGGCGTCGCCGCCAGAGCGCCGTTTGACCCGTGGCGGCGTTCACTTCGCCGCTTTCGCGCCCGAGGGGGCTCATCAGCGATTCTCCGCCTTCACCCGCTCATCGAGTGCGGGGAAAGTCAGCAGCACGTCCATCAGCGCATCGGGGATCCGGGCGCGCGTCTTGGCACGGACTTCTTTCTCGTCCTTGAACTTGAGATAACACGTGTCGTCGCGATACGTGAAATGCCCCACGCGCTGCCCGTCGCGGAGGAATTCCACGACGATGGTGTCACGGGTGCCGCAGTTGCCGGAAAAGTCCGCCGCGTAGAACACCAGCAACGCCTCCAGCCCGAGCACGTCGTCGCGCGTGAGCACGAGGTCGCCGAGCAGCGCCTTGCTCACGATGTGCGGCACGCGGTTGCGCCACTCGATCTGGCTGCGATGCGAGATGAGGAGCTTCGTGTCGCCGCCGCGGATGAGATACTGCCGCCCGAGCGAGCGGTCACCGGTGACCGACAGGTAGTCGATCACCACGGTCTCATTGGCCTTCAACTCGCCGAGCAGGAGACGCTCATTGGCGACCGCCACCGATGCGGCGAGAGAAAGACCGAGGAACAAAACCAGCATCAGGCGAAGCATGTCGGAATGGGGTGAAGTTCGGAAGATACCACGAAACGCGGAAAAGAGAAACTCAGCCGCCGGCTTCTTCCACCACCGGCACGAAACCCCAGCGCGTGGCGGAGAACAGCCCGCGATCGCTGAGCTTCAGGTCGGGGATGACGAGCAGGGCGAGGAACGACAGCGTCATGAACGGAGCGTCGAGCCGCGAACCCAGCCGCTTGGCCATGCGGTCGAGTTCCGTGTAACGCCGCGCCACCGTCCGCCCGTCGAGATCGGACATCAACCCCGCGATCGGCAACGGCAGCACGAGTTCGCGTCCGCGCCCGACGGCCGCGAGTCCGCCGCGGTGGCGGATGACGAGGTTGGCCGCCGCCGCCATCGCCGCCTCGTCCACACCGACCACGACGATGTTGTGCGAGTCATGCGCCACCGACGACGCGATCGCCCCCGCCTTCAACCCCACCCCGCGCACAAACCCCACCGCCACCGGCGCCGCGCCCCCCGACCCAATGTTCAGCTTACGAACATTGGCCTTGGCACCGTAACGGTTGATCACGGCGATCTTCAGCAGGTCGCGCGCGGGATCGGCGACGGCGTGGCCTGACACGACGCGGGCCGGGGCGCGGACGTGGCGGGTGATGAGCTGTCCGTTGAGAGCCTCGATGACGTTGAGCGTCGCGCCCTCCGGCGCCGCGACGGCGAAATCCTCCGCCCGGCACGGCCGCGCGCGGAACTGGTTCGGCGTCGTGGCCGGCTGGCGCTTGATCCGGCTGCGTCCATCGGCGGCGACGAGTTCGCCGCGCAGGTAGGTGCGGCGCACGCGGAATTTTTTCCAACCGTCGACGACGATGAAATCCGCCGGATCGCCCGCGCGCAACAGGCCGACATCGAGGCCGTAATGTTCCACCGGATGGACGCTCGCCGCGCGCAACACGTCGAACCGGTCGGCGCCGCCCGCGAGCGCCCGGCGCACGTGCCGGTCGAGGTGCCCGCCGACGAGCAGGTCCGGATGCAGGTCGTCGCAGCAGAACATGACGCGTTCCGGATGCGATTTCAGCAGCGGCTCCAGAGCCGCGAAATTGCGCGCGGCGGAACCCTCGCGGATGAGGATTTTCATTCCCGCCGCGAGTTTGTCGTGAGCTTCCTCGAGCGTGAAGCACTCGTGGTCGGTCGACGGCCCGGCGGCGGCGTAGGCGCGCGCCTGCTCGCCGCGCAGGCCGGGAGCGTGGCCGTCGATGGGCTTCCCGAGCTTGGTCGCCACCTCCATCATCGTGCGCAGCGCGGGATCGCCGCCGAGGACGCCGGGGAAATTCATCACCTCGGCGAGGTAGCGCACGTCGTGCCGCGCGAGCAGCCGCGCGACGGCACGGGCGTCGAGTGCGGCGCCGGCTGTCTCGAAGGTCGTCGCGGGCACGCAGGACGGGGCGCCGAAGTTGAACTTCAGGGGCGTGCGCTTCCCGTCGGCGATCATCCAGGCGACACCGCGCGCGCCGAGCACGTTGGCGATCTCGTGCGGATCCGACACGGTCGCGACCGTGCCGTGGACGACGGCGAGGCGCGCAAACTCCGCCGGGGGCAGCAGCGAACTCTCGATGTGGATGTGCGCATCGACGAAGCCCGGCAGGATCAACCGCCGCTCGCGCACCGTCGCGTCTTCGCGAACCGCGGAGATGCGCCCGCGCCGCCATTCGACGACGCCGGGGAAGACCCGGCGGGCATGCAGATCGACGATTTGCCCGGCCAACCGCTGCGGTCGCGTTTTCATCGCCGCAGTGAGGCGGATGCGGCCGGCGCTGGCAACGCCGCGTGCGCCGCGAGATTCCCTGTAACCGCAGGCCGCGCGGCGGGTTCTTCCCCCGTCCCACGAACAACATGATGACCGATTTTCGCCTCGCCCTCCGCCAGCTCGCCAAATCCCGCAGCTTCACCGCCATCGCCGTCCTCACGCTGGCCGTGGGCATCGGCGCCTCGACCGCGATGTTCAGCGCGCTGCGGGCGCTGGTCGTGCATCCGTTCGATTACCCGCAATCCGACCGCATCGTCCACGTCTGGTCGGGCGGCGGCTGGCCACTCTCGCCGGCGGATTTCCACGACCTGCGGGACCAAAACCAATCGTTCCAGCATTTCGGCGCTTACGAGCCCTACACGATCAACCTTGGCCTCGAGAACGCCCAAGCCATGCCGGCCGTTCGGGCCACGCCGGGCGTGCTGCCGGCCTTCGGCGTCGCGCCCTTGCGCGGGCGCTGGATCGAGGACGCCGATTGTGTCGAGGGCGCGGCGCCGGTCGCGGTCATCAGCCACCGCATCTGGCAACAGAGCTTCGGCGGCGACGCCGGTCTGCTCGGGCGCACCATCCGGATCAACGGCGCCGACGTCACCGTCGTCGGCATCATGCCCGACGGCTTCGAGTTCGCCTCGCCGTGGATGCGCGACCAAGACTGCCAGGTCTGGCTCCCGCGCAGCTTCGGCGAACGCGAACGCAACCAGCGCGACAGCCATTACCTCTGCGGCATCGCGCGCCTGCGCGACGGCGTGGACGTCACCGCCGCCGACACCGAGATCAAAGAGATCGGCAAGAAACTCAGCGCGCTCTACCCCGACACCAACACCCGCAAGCGCTTCCTCGTGCGCCTGCTGCATTTCGAGATGACGCGCGATCTCGCGCAGCGCCTGTGGCTGCTTTTCGGCGCCGTGGCGCTCGTGCTCCTCGTCGCCTGCGCGAATGTCGCCTCGATGCTCCTCGCCCGCAGCGCGCGCCGGCAGGGCGAGTTCGGCGTGCGCATTGCGCTCGGCGCCACGCGCGGCCGGCTCATCCGCCTCGCGTTGAGCGAGAGTTTCGTGCTCGCGGTGCTCGGCGCGGCCTTCGGCCTCGCCCTCGCCTACGGCGGCATCGAGGTGTTGCGGGCTATCGCGCCCGCCAATGCGGCGCGCAAGGCCGCCATCTCGCTCGACCTGCTCGCGGTGCTCTTCGCCGTAGGCACGGTCTTGCTCACGGCGCTCCTCGCCGGCCTGCCGCCCGCCTTCGCCGCGGCGCGCACCTCGCTCGCGACCATCATCCGTCTGGACGCGCGCGGCGCCGTCGGCTCGCGTTCGAGCCACCTGATGTTGCGCGGCCTGCTGGTGGCGCAGATCGCCGTCGCCTTTGTCCTCGCCAACGGCGCGGCGCTGTTCTCCGCCAGTTATTTCAAGATTCTCGACCAGAACGCCCTGCTCTCCACCGATCTCGTGCTCACCGCGCGCATCAACCTCCGCGGCGAGACTTACAAGGAAAACGAGGCGCGCGTCCGCTTCTGGCAGCGCTTGGAGGAGAAACTCGCCGCGCTGCCCGGCGTCACCGCCGTCGGCCTCACCTCTAAGATGCCGCTCCAAGGCGGCAGCAACACCTCGGCGCTCGTCAACGACGAGGTCTACGACCCCGCGCAGAGCCGCATGAACGTCGAGCGCTCGTCCGTCTCGCCGGATTATTTCCAGACCATGGGCCTGCGCCTCCTCCGCGGCCGCAACCTCACGCCGGCCGACGACATGAACGCCGACGGCGTCCTCGGCGTCGTGGTCAACCAAGCGATGGTCGACAAGGCCTGGCCGGACAAAGATCCCATCGGTCAGGTCTTCCGCGCCAACATGCCGAGCAACCCGTGGTATACCGCGACCGTGGTCGGCGTCGTCGAGAACACCCGTCAATGGGGCGCCACCGCCGAGGTGCAGCCCGAGATGTTCACCACGCCGCCGCGGCATTGGGGCGGCACGGTCTATATCAACCTGCGCTCCACGCGCCCCGCCTCGGCGCTCGCGCCGCTGCTGCGCCAGGCCGTGGCCGAACTCGACCGCGAGCTGCCGTTGCAAGATATCCGCACGCTCGACCAGATCGTTGTCGCCGCCACCGCCAGCGAGCGCGCGGTCGCGGGCCTCGTGAATTTCTTTATGGCCACTGCGCTCGGCCTCGTCGCAGTCGGACTTTACGGCACGCTCAGTTACCACATCGCGCAACGCACCCGCGAATTCGGCGTGCGTCTCGCCCTCGGCGCGCTCGGCGGCAACCTCCTCCGCCTCGTCCTCGGCCAGGGCCTGCGCTGGGTCGCCCTCGGCGTCGTGCTCGGCCTCGGCGCGACCTTCGCATTGGCGAACCTGCTCAAGAGCATGGTCTATGGCATGACCGGCCTCACCTTCCTGCCCGTCGCGCTCGCCACCGCCGTCGTGCTCTGCGCCGCCTGCGTCGCCATCCTCATCCCGGCGTGGCGCGCCTCGCGCCTGCACCCGCTCGAGGCGCTGCGCGTCGACTGAGCCCGTCGCGCCGGCTCCAAAAACCACTCGCAAAACGCCGCCGCCCGTGCACGGTTCAGGCCATGTCCGTGCACACCCTTTCCCGCGATTTCCAGAACCCGGTCACTCCGCGCCTCGACGAGGATGACGACCGCGAGGACCCGATGGTCGGCAAGACACCCGGCCCGATCGGCGCGCAGATCCAGCGCAAGTTCCTCGAACAGCGGAAAATCTTCCTCTGGGGCGCCGTCACCGACGAGTCCGCCAAGGACCTCACCGAGAAACTGCTCTACCTCGAGGCCGTCGGCCCGGGGAAGGAGATCAATTTCTACATGAACACCCCCGGCGGCTCGATCACGGCCGGCATGGCGGTGTTCGACACGATGAAGCTCATCAGCTCGCCCGTGAACGTCATCGTCACCGGCATGGCCGCCTCGATGGGCTCGATCCTGCTCAGCGCCGCGCCGAAGGGCCGCCGCTACCTCTTCCCGCACGCGCGCGTGCTCATCCACCAGCCGCTCATCTCCGGCCGCTTCATCGGTCCCGCCACGGACATCAACATCCAGGCGCAGGAGATGGAGAAGATGCGCGCCGAGCTGAACCAGATCCTCGCCGAGGCCTCCGGCCAGCCGATCGAGAAGATCACCAAGGACAGCGACCGCGACTACTACCTCAACGCGAAGGAAGCCATCGCCTACGGCCTCGCCGACAAGATCGTCGACCGAGTCTGAGACGCGCGCGAGCCCTCGGTCCGCTCCTGACGCGGGCCAAACATTTCGGCGGACCCGCAAGGTCCGCCGTTTTTCTTGTCCGCGCCGAAATGGAACGCTCGCTGCGCGCTACCTACATGGAACACCGCGTCACTCTCACCCGCCTCACTTCCCCGGCTTCGTCTCCGGCGGGGCGGACGGCGTGAGCTCGGTCACGAGCCGCCCGAGTTCAAGCGCGGCCGACAGGTCGCCAATCACCTCGGCAATGCGCCGCGCCTCCTGCGCGACCGCGAGCCGCGCAGCGGGCGTCGGGGCCGGGGCGGCGGCGAGCAGCCGGTAGATCGGGAACGCATCGCGCGGCGATGCGTGTTTCAGCCACAACTCCGCCGCCGCACGCACGAGCGGCCAATCGGCCTCGGACACCTCGCGGAGGTGCGGCACGAAGGCCAGTTGCTCGAGCGCCTTCGCGGTCTCTCCGGCGGCCAGCTCGAAGCGGGCCGAGGCGAGCGCAAGTGACAGGCTCGGGTAATCGCGCCGGCCGCGGGCGAAGGCCGCGCGCGCCTCGTTTTGCAGGCCGAGCTTGTCGAGCAACGCCGCCTGCCGCGCGAGCACGTGGCCCGCGAGCGAGGGCGGCAGCTGGTCGAGCTGCTGCATCTGCTCCTCGAGCGAGACTTTGAACGGCCGGTAGAGCGGATCGCCCAGGATCACCGTGTGCCAGCCGAGCACCGGCGTGGCGAACCACGCCGCATCGCCGAGCGTCGCTCCCGTGCGCAATTGCGCGAGCAGCAGGTCGGGCCGGAGCGTGAACTCGAGATAAGGCTCGAACACGTTGCCGAACGTCGCCGCCACGCCGCGCGCCACGAGAGGGCCGCACCAGTGTTTGTCCGCGGTGCGGAGCGACGCCGCGGAAAAACTGTGGATGTGCAGGGCGATCGCGCCGGGCGGAAACCGGAAGCCCGCGCGCAGAAAGGGCCCCGCGACGTCGCCGGCATACCAGCCGAAATAGAACACCGGCGCGTCGAAGCGGTCCGCCCGGTCGAACACGCCCGGCCCGCTGTGCACGTCGCCGAAGAAGCCGAGTTCGCTCAATTGCTCGCGCGTCTGCTCGAGCCACCGGTCGCCGTTTGCGTGCGGCCCGCGCAGGTCGACGTAGTAGCGGCCGGCCACGCCCTGCCGCTCGCCGGTCAGCGCGGAGGTGACGAGCGAGCGCGCATCGGCGTCGGTCGGGCCGTCGAGCCGCGCGACCTTGACGACGAGCCCGGCGCTGATGTCGGCCGTGCGGCGGACGTTGAAGAGCGGGTTGCGCAGGAAGCCGAGCGCGGGCGTCGGGCCGTGGGCGAGCAGCGCGAGCTCGGAATCGACCGCGGCGCCGTTGGTGCGGAACTGCTCGGGTTGGCGCGCGGCGTGGCCGGCATCGACGAGCGTCGGGTCGTGCTGGATGCGCAGCGGCGTGCCGCGGCACAGGACAAGGTAGGCGAGCTTGTGCCCGGTGATGGCGACGCGCTTGCGGCCCAGCGCGTCGAGCTGCTTGGCGGAGAATCCCTCCAGCCAGCCGCGCTTCAGCAACTCGTCCTGCAAGGGCTGCCAGACTTGGTCGACGAAGTCGCTCCAGCGGATCGTCTCCTCCGCCGGCATGGGCAGCGCGATGAGGTTGGCGCGCGGGATGCCTCGCTGCTCGGCGTAGAATTCGCCCAGCGCGACCGATTCGGGCTGGCGGGCGTTGACGACGATGACCGTGCGTGCGGCGAGGTCGTCGCCCTGCGCGCAGAGCCCGCTCCAACTGGCAGCGGCGAACACGAGGGCGATGACGATCCGCCACTTCATGCGCGGCCGAAACGGTAACCGAGCCAAGCGGCCGCCAGACAGAGCGCGACGGAGAGCAGGACGTTCAACGACGCCGCGAGCCATTGTCCGCGCAGCATCTGTTCCAGCGTCTGCCAACTGAAGGCGGAGAAGGTCGTGAACCCGCCGCAGAATCCCACCGCCGCCAGCGCCTGCACGCGGGCCGCCGCGGGCGGCTCGAGTCCGGCGAGGCGCGCCATCACCCAGCCGAAGAGCAGGGAGCCCGCGACGTTGACCAGCAGCGTCGCCCACGGGAACCGCGCCACCAGCACGACGCCGACCAGCGCACGCGCGACCGAGCCGAGCGCGCCGCCGAGGGCGATGAGGAGGAGCGAGGTCGGATTCAAGGCGAGGGCTCCTTGGACGCCGCCGCGTCCGCCGCGGCGCGACGGCGGATGAGTTGACCGCGCAGGAAAGCATCGGGTGCGGCGGAGCGCCACGCGGTCAGCCAGAGATCGCCGAGCGTCTCACCGGCGACGAGGATCTGCCCGTGGATGAAGGCCACGGCCTCGGCGTCCGGCGGGTTGTTCTCCGCGCGGAATTGGCGCGCCTTCTCCATCCGGTAGAGCGGCTCGACCAGCGCGTGCTGACGGAGCACGTAATCCATGACGTGGGCGAAGACCGGATCGCGTCCGCCCGGCGCCACCGGCGCGAACGGCAGCACGGTCGCGGGCCGGGCCTGCGCCGGCAGCACGGAAAAATCGATCCGCGCGCGGTTGATGAAGCCGGAGTCGATCCACGCATGAAAGCCGCGCCAGACCGTGTAGCCCTGCGGGTTGTCGCCGACCCAGCCGTTGTGGTGCTTGGTCGTGTGCAAGGGCTGCGCAGCGTCGCCGACGAAGTGGCCCATGATGCCCATCAGTTCGACGATGCTGGCCTGCGTCTGCGCGATATCCTCGGGCGTGCCGAGCTCCTCGAGCACCTTCAAACGCGCGAAATTGCCGTGCAATTTGCCGTAATACTCCGCGATGGTCCACGGCAGGAAACCCGGCCACTCGCGCGTGCGGTCGGCATTCTGCGCGGGGTCGATGGGAGCGAAGTTCTGCGGGTGCGCGGCGCGGCCGCGGGCGAATTCCGCGGCGAACTCGTAGCGGAAACTGCTCACCGTCGCTGCGTCGAGCCCGGCCGCCGTGAGGTGTTCGACGTCGAGGTAATGGTCGGGTGCGTTGACGTGGATCGCCGGCAGTTCGGGTGCGCTGCGCCAGCGGTCGGCCTCGCTCGCCAGCCAGGCGATGCGCTCGGCGGCGGCGGGCGCGCGCACGAAAGCCGGGAAGTCGGCCGGCAACGTGGCGAGCGCGATCTGGTTGACGGCCCGGTGCCCCTCGTAGTCCCAGGCCTCGGCCGCCGGGACGAACGCGACGAGCGCGAGCACGGACGGACCGAACAGTCGAAACAGGTGGCGCATGACCCGTGAATCTGACCGCGAATCACGCGCGGAATCCAGAACGGATTGCCCGGCGGGCGGAAGGAAGGTTGGCGCGGCAGCGCCGGCTGGGTCTGATCAACCGGACTGACTGCGCTGACGGAGAGCGCGCCTCACAACCTGCATCATACACCCGGAATGGTCGCTGAGCAGCCGACCAACTCGAGGGGAAGTTCACGCCGCGCTCCGCCACTGTTCGATAATCCTCCCCTCAAACCGGGAGAGGATTTCGCTCCGACTATCCCCGCCTACTCAGCCGTTCGATAATCGGTCGTTTGACGGCCGCTAGAGCAACCAAGAACTCTCGAAGTGCCGGATCACAGGCGCCAATAAAACGCACTCAGCAGTAAAATGACGGAAATCCCCAAATAAAGCGCGACGCAGACCAGGAAAATGAATGGCCCCTCCTCTTTTTTGACCAGCCCTCCACGGATCGAAGGAAGATGGCCGTTCTTGAGGCCAAATAACGCAGCTCCCGCAAAAAAAGCTGATGCAAGAACAAGCAACGCGAAATGAAGTATTTGATTCATCGAATGGCTACAATCTGTCGCATCCTTTCGCCACCCACGCTTTTTGGGCTGCGAGTCCCTGCATCATGCTTGACCCAGCTTGGTTCATCAGTCCCGCGAGCTCGTTATTATATGCCTTCAATATGTTGCCCTGTCGGATCTCGCTAATCGCGGGTGCACCCATGTGCTTAAAAACGGTAATTCCAACCGTGGCGGCGAGCATCGAGCCTCCGGCGTTCACTCGGGATACGGTGGGAAATGTAGGCGAACGAGAACTCGCTGGGCGAACAGCGTTGGTAAGAAAATAACCGGCCGCAGCGGTATTGATCATCGAAGCGACCGCTCCACCGTCTCCCTCACTCGCGTTCTGCACTGCATCCCAAGTCTGACTTACAGCAGGCCCCAGTGGACCGGACAGCAAAGCAAGGGCTGTTTGAACACCTTGCAATAGGAAGTCCTTCACCATTTCGCCTCCTTCTTTCCTGTAACTGTCGGCGAAATTAGCCCTTACTGCGGAAACAAACTTGTCTTGGCGATTATACCTGTCCTCTAAAGTTTTTGATGCTGCGAATGCTGCGTCGGCTGCCGCTTTGAGCTGATCACATTCCTTTTTGAGTTTCTCGCGCTCTGGATTGTTTGGGGCCACCACATCATTGGGGTCGATAAAGCGCAGCTCGATGATGATCACTGCGCCTGTGCTGCTTCCCAATTGGGCTCGATCCAGCGCATCCTTCTCGGGAGAAAGCCCATAAATCCGATCCCCAAAGACCTTAAAGGGATCTGCTTGTTGCACTTCTTCGTCGTCAAAACCTCCTCCGCCGCCGCGGGAATCCGGATTTTGCGTGATCAGCTGCCGCCAGACGCTCAACTGAAGCCCCAAGTAATCCCAGCCGTTGATCGCGTCGTTGCCGGCGAAGCCGTAGAGGT
>CAYYVB010000053.1:0-13034 GCA_964475035.1 uncultured Opitutaceae bacterium
AGCCCGACGCCAACGGCCGCCTCCGCGCCATCAACCCCGAGGCCGGCTTCTTCGGTGTCGCACCCGGCACGGGCGACCACACGAACCCCAACGCCATGAAGGCGCTGGCGAAGAACACCATCTTCACGAACGTCGCGCTGACCGACGACGACGGCGTCTGGTGGGAAGGCATGACCAAGGAGCCGCCCGCCCACGCGATCGACTGGAAGGGCAACGAGTGGACGCCCGCGCTCGCGAAGGAAAAGGGCACGCCCGCCGCGCACCCGAACGCGCGCTTCACCGCGCCCGCGAAGCAGTGCCCGACGATCGACCCGGCTTGGGAGGATCCCGAGGGCGTGCCGATCCACGCCATCATCTTCGGTGGCCGCCGCGCCACGACGATGCCGCTCGTGTTCCAAGCCTTCAATTGGTCCAGCGGCGTCTACATCGGCGCCACGATGGGTTCCGAGATGACCGCCGCCGCCGCCGGCACGATCGGCAAGGTGCGCCGCGACCCGATGGCCATGCTGCCGTTCTGCGGCTACAACATGGGCGACTACTTCCGCCACTGGATGAACATGCAGAAGGGCCTCAGCGAGACCCCGCGCATCTTCCACGTGAACTGGTTCCGCAAGGACAAGGACGGGAAGTTCATCTGGCCCGGCTTCGGCGAGAACATGCGCGTCCTGAAGTGGATCGTCGACCGCGTCCGCGCCGGCGGCAAAGCCAAGGAGACCCCGATCGGCTGGGTGCCGCGCTACCGCGACATCGAGTGGGAGGGCCTCGAGTTCTCGGAGGAGCAGTTCGAGGAGCTGCAGAAATTCGACCGCGAGGCGTGGAAGACGGAAGTGCTTGGCCAGGGCGAGCTCTTCTTCGACCTGCACGCCACGCTGCCGAAGGAGCTGCTCTACGAGCGCGAGCTGCTCATCTGCCGCATGGGCTGAGTGTCCGACCGTTCATCACGGAGGATTTGCGGAAACAATCTCCCGGCGCATGGTCCCAAGGCCATGCGCCTTTTCATTTTCTGGGTGTGCGGTTTGGTCCTGTTCGGAGCGGTCGCGCGCGCCGAGCCGGATGACGCGGAGTTCAATCCCTACGACCCGCTTGCCGGTGTGCATCCGCCGCTGGCCGCGGCGTTGCGGCAATTCGGCAAGGATTCGCCGCGCTGGGCCTACACGCAGCGGTTCGTGCAATTCGACAAGGAGGGCAAGCAGAAGGGCTCGTGGGTCGCGCGCTTCGATCCTTCGCAGCATTACGACGTGCAGTGGACGTTGATCGAGGAGGACGGCCAGCCCGCGACCGAGCGCGAGCAGAAGAAATTCCGCAAGGAGCGCGCGAAGCGCTCAAGGGACCGCCGGACGCTCGGCGAGCTGCTGGTCCTGCGGCAGGCGACGATCGCGTTCCAGTCGAACCGGGAGATTGTCTACGAAGTGCCGTTGAAGCTGGAGAGCGGTTCGCGGTTTCCGCCGGACAAGTTCCTCGCCTTCGTGACGATCGACCGAGAAAAGCAGACGCTCAAGCTGATCGACGTGAAGCTGCGGGAGAACATCCGCGTGATGGGATTGGTCAACCTGAAGGCCGGTGATGCGCGGCTCGAGTTCGCTCCGGTCGTGGAGGGGCACGGTCCGGCGATCACCGCCATCTCGGGAGGAGGCACCGCGTCGCTGATGTTCGTCACAGTCGGGGCGCGCGTGGAGGCGGTGCGCACGGATTACAAACGCGTGACGCCCTACGACGACCGCTTCACGGTGAAGCCGGGGCCGTTGAAGATGATCGATTTCTGAGCGGCCGCCGCCCCGCGGCCAGGGCGGCGCGTTTTTTGGGTTCAGAGCCGGTCCCGGCGTGCCGATGGGAGGATTCACCCCGCTCCCATGCATCCGTTGGGCCATGACACCATTGTCTCGCTCGGCACGCGCCTGCCGCCGTCGCTCGGCGTGTTCGCGCGGTTGCAGGGGTTGCTCGACGATCCCGACACTGACCTCGATGACATCGTGGCCCTTGTGCAGATCGATCCGGCGTTGACCTTCCAAGTCATCAAGCTCGCCAACAGCGCACTCTACGGCTTGCGCATCCGTTGCGAATCACTCGACGACGCCGTCGCCCGCGTGGGCTTCGGCGACATCCATCAGATCATCGGTCTCGCAGTGGCCCGGCAGAGTTTCCAAGGGGAGCTGCTCGTCTACGACATTGCCGGCGGGCGCCTCTGGGAAAACGCCGTCGCCGCGGGCGTGATCGGAGCGGCGTTGGCCGAGGTTGCCGGCGCCGATGCCCGCAACGCCTACGCCACCGGCCTCCTGCGCAATGTCGGCAAGGTCGTGCTCAACAACTACGCCCCGCAGGTGCGCTACCCCGGGGAGGAGGTGGCGCCCGATGTCTTCGCGTGGGAAAAGCACCAGCACGGCCAGCATGCCGCCGAGGTCACCGCCGTGTTGCTCGACCATTGGCGTTTTGCGCCCGATATGGTCGGTTCCGTCCGCTTTCACCGCTGTCCGACCGAGACGCCGGAATTTTCCACCTCCGCCGCGCGGCTGCATCTCGCGTCGGCGTGGGTCGCGGAGTGGGGTTGTCATCTCCCCGGCGAGGCGACGGGTTGGTCGCGCGACGAGGCGATGTGTGCGCGCGCGGGCGTGCCGGCGGATCTCGTCGCCGATGCCGTGGCGCGGGCGCGGCAGCGGTTCGCCCAATTCGCCCTCATCAACTGGGCGCAGGCCGCCGCCTGAGATTCCCGACTGTCAGGTGGCCGGCGACGCCGTCAGCACGGCGAAGACGAAGAGCGCGACCATGGCCAAGGCGAACATCGCCCGCACCACCGTGCTGGCAAGGAAGCCGAGCGCGGCGCCGAGGCCGGACTTCAGCGCGTCCTTGTCCGTGCGTTTGCTCAGCAATTTCTCCGCCGCGACGGCGCCGAACAGCGTGCCGAGGAGGATCGCCAGCGGGGAGAAGAACATCCCGACCAAGGCCCCGCCGCTGGCGCCGGTCATGCCCCACTTGCTTCCGCCGAGCAGCCGCGCGCCGATCAGCGTGCAGGCGAAGTCCGCCAGCACGGAGAAGACCCACAGCACGCCGATCCACACCACGGCCGTCGTGCCGATCGTCTCGGGGAGCAACACGCGCTGCAGCACGACCCCGACGAAGATGAGCGTCGTGCCCGGCAGCAGCGGCACGACGGAGCCGACGAGACCGACGAAGATCAGCGCCAGCGTGAGCGTCCACCACAGGTAGGGAACATAATCCACGCCCCCGAGCGTGCGCGCCGGCGGGGCGTTGGCAAACGCGCGCTGCACGGATGGAAACGCCGCGCGCGGTTGCAACCGCGCCGCGCGTCCACGTCCGGGCCGGTGCTCAGCCGTCGGCGAGGCGGACGTGGCGGCGCTCCTTGATCAGCCACGCGCCCAGCACGACCGTGAGCAGCGCGATCGTGATCGGATACGCAAGGCCGGCGTAGATGTTGCCCGTGCGCTCGACGAGCGTCGAAGCGAGGTAGGGTGTGAGTCCGCCGAAGACGCCGTTGCCGATGTGATACGGCAGCGACATCGACGTGTAGCGGATGCGCGTGGGGAAAAGCTCGACGAGGAACGCCGCGATCGGCCCGTAGACCATCGTGACGAGCAGCACCTGCAGGAACACGAGCGCGACAAGCATCGGCTGATTGAAGGGCGCCGCGAAATGCATCATGCCCTTGTAGATTGGCACGTAGAGCAGCGCGGCGAGCAGGCAACCGGTGAGGATGATGGGCTTGCGGCCGATGCGATCGGACAGGCTGCCGAAGAAGACGAAAAACGGCGTCGCGAGCAGCAGTGCGTAGACGACGATGAGGTTGGCCGTGACGAACTCCACCTGCGCCACGCGCTGGAGGAAGAACAGCGCGTAGAACTGCCCCGTATACCAGACGACGCCCTGACCGGCGACGGCGCCGAAGAGCGCGATCAGCACGAGACGACGGTTCTCGGGATTGACGAAGCTCTCCTTGAGCGGGTTGGCGGAAAGCTTGCCGCTTTTTTTCGCCTGCGCGAAGAGCGGCGACTCCTCCATCCGCGTGCGGATGTAGTAGGAGAGGAGGACGAGAAAGATCGAGAGGAGGAACGGCACGCGCCAGCCCCAATCCTCGAAGGCTTCTTTTCCGAGGCCCTGGCGGCAGAGGAGGATGACGCCGAGCGAGGCGAAGAGTCCGAGCGTGGCCGTGGTCTGGATGAAGCTCGTGTAGAACCCGCGGCGGTTGTCCGGCGAGTGCTCGGCGACGTAGGTCGCGGCACCGCCATATTCCCCGCCGAGCGCGAGCCCCTGCACGAGGCGCAACAGCGTGAGGCAGAGAGGAGCCCACACGCCGATCTGCGCGTAGCCGGGCAGCAGGCCGATGAGGAACGTCGAGCCGCCCATGAGCACGAGCGTGATGAGGAAGGTGTATTTGCGCCCGACGACGTCGCCGAGCCGGCCGAACACCAGCGCGCCGAAGGGCCGCACGATGAAACCTGAGGCGAAGATCGCGAGCGTCTTCAGGAAGCCCGCCGTCGGATCGTCGCCGGGGAAGAAATGCGTGGACAGCAGCGTGGCGAGGCTGCCGAAGAGATAGAAGTCATACCACTCGATGAGCGTGCCGGCGGAGGAGGCGCCGATGACTTTCCAGATTCCGCGCGGGGCGGGGTGGGCCGCCGCGGTCGTGGCGTGGGTGCGCATATGAAAGCGGCGCGACACTACGGTCGCACGCGGCGCCGGCAATGTTCGATTCGCCGCGCGGGGTTGCAGCTTGCTCCGCCGTCGGCGGCGCGCCTTGCTGAAGGCGAATGAGAGGCTGGCTCGGCGACCTGTTCCGCACGATCGGTGCGCTGTGGTTCTGGAACCTGCGCAAGACGCTCTACGTCGTGCGCGGCCGCCGGGGAGATTGCCCGTGTCATAACCCGAGCGACACCGGCCGGCCGCGGGAGACGCGGTGCGAGGCGGTGACGTATTGGAACCGGCCGCAGCGTTTTGCGCGGCGCGTGTGCCCGCTGCTCGTCGAGGTGGAACCCGACGTGTGGCGGTGCAGTGCGCATCCGGCGGAAGTGCGGCCGTTCTGGTCGCGTTGGTGGCTGTGGCACGCCGGCGCGACGGGCGGGGCGGTGGTGGCGGCGGGCCTGCTGCTGTTCGTCACGATGCGCGTCGTCGGTTTTGAGGTGACGTTGCGGCAGATTTTCTGGCCGCGCGCGTGGTCGGAGTTGCGCGGCGTGCGGGCGGACTATTTCCGCGCGCAGGCGAAGGAATTGTTCGCCGAGGGGAAATTCCGCGAGGCCGCCAACTCGCTCAACGTCGCCTACGAGATGGACCCGCTGAACTACGAGGCGGGCGTGGCGTTGACGGAGTTCTACCAGGTGGGGCGGCCGGAGTTGGTCGACAATCTGTTCCGGCATCTCATGCGGCAGCATCCCGAGCGGCGGGCCGACACGGCGCAGCTCTGGCTGCGGAGCCTGCTCGGACGGGCCAACCTCGCCGGCGTGGCCGATCTCTCGACCTTGAAGTTGCGCGGCGCGACGACCGAGGCCGGGGCGTGGACGCACGCCCTCGTCTTTGCCAGCCGGGTGATGCGCCGTCCCGATTTGCTCGAAGCGGCCGCCGCGGACGAGGCGGTGCCGGCGGCGGTGCGCAGCTTGCTGGCGTTCGAAGCGCGGGTGCGGCGGGCGCCGCCGGCAGAGGCGAGGGAACTGCTGTTGCGCGAGCCTTGGTCCGCGGACCCGCCTTACGGGCGGTTGCAGCGCATCGAACTGCTGATCGAATTCGGCGAGGGCTTCGAGGCGCTCGAGTGGTTGCGGCAAGGCAGGGAAGCGATGGGCGGGCGCGATTTTGCCCGGCTCACGCTGGCGGCGCACGCGGCCCTGCGGAATCGCGCCGCGCTCGAGCGCGATGTGCGGTTCCTGCTTGAGCCCGGCCAACAGGTGAACGCCGGCGGCATTGCCGTGGTGGCCCTGCACTTGGTGCGGCATCCGGATCCGGCCTTGTTGGAACTTTGCCTGCAGGCGCTGCCGGCCTTGCAAGCCATGCCTGCGGAGCAGGCGCTGGCGCGCGATCGCGCGTTGGCGGCGGCTTATTGCGCAGCGATGCTCGGCGGTCGACGCGATCGCATGGCCGAGATTCGCGCCATGCTCTCGACGGGTGAAGCGGACCGGACGACGGTCACGCTGGAAGAGGTATTGGCGCGCCGGAATTGGGCGCCGATGCTGTTGCTCACCCTCGTGCGGCCGATGAGCCTCGAGCTGCAATATGCGCTGATCGAGCGGTTGGTGCAGGATCCGGTTCTGTTGCAGTAGGCGCGCGGGGCTGCCGCGCTTAACCGTGGCGCAGCGCATGCGTCCCGCCCGCACCGGAAATACAGCTGGGACACTTACGCTTCACTTGTAGCAAGAATGCGCGGGGGGTTGTGGACGGACGAAAAAAAGGCACAGCCGCGAGGCTGTGCCGGGAAAGGAGGGAGGAATAAACTGACTTACCTGGTCCGGAACTCGCGCGTGCCGATGACGACCGGAGTCGCGGAGCCGTTGGGGAACTGGAACACCTCGACGCGATAGAGGCGCTTACCCTTGGCGGGGATGAAATTCAGGTGATACATGTCGTTGCCCTGAATCGTGTAAGTCGAGGACGTCATCGTGCTGCCGTAGGTGTAGAGGGACGGAGCGGAGGTATTGCCGTTGGCCAAGACTTCCGAGACCGCGACGATCACAGTCTTGTCGATCTTGGTCTTGGACTTGGTGCGCTGGCCGGGATAATGGTCAGGGTCGCCGTCGCCGTTGCGGTCGATGCCGTTCTCGCAGCCGCAATCGAGTTCGAACTTGATGGCGAAGGTGGAGCCGCCCTTGACGACGTGACCAAGGGAGATCGGGGGAAGCCAGTTGACGCCGCAATCAGCGACGGGCGGCGGCGGGGGCGGAGTGGTTTCGGTCACCGTGAAGCTGACAGAGGTGGTGGCGCTGACATCACCGCTCGCAGCCGTGGCCGTCAGGGTGTAGGTGCCGGGGGCGCTGACGGAAAGCGTGCCGGTTCCTGTGGCCGAGCCGGAGCCGAGGCCGTTGACAGTGGCGGTGACTCCGGTGCCGTTAAGCGTGCCGGTGAGGGAAGTGATGGCAAAGCCATTGCCGACGGTGCCGGTGTAGCTGAACGGAATCTGCGTCGGAGCCGAACCGGCGACGCGGGTGAAGGTGGCGCCGTCAAGGGGTTGGCTGATCGAAACGGCCGGGGTGGGGACGGGAACCGCCGCGTTGACCGTGAAGGAGGTGCGGGCGCTGGCGGTGCCGTTGGCGTCAACCGCGGTCACGACGAGTTCGTAGCTGCCGCTGGTCCCGAGGGTGAAGTTGCCGCTGCCATTGGCGTTGAGGGTGCCCAGGCCGGAAGGGGTGAAGATGACGGGGTTGCCGTTGAGCGTGGCGGTCAGCGACGTGATGCCGCCGTAGTAGCTCAGGCCCGAGAAGGCGTAGGGGACGCTGACTGTGCCACCGCCGAGCGGAAGGGTGTAGACGCTACCGAGCGTGGGGAGGGCGATGGCGGCGGCGGGCGGCGGAGCGTCGATGACGACGGTGAAGGAGGCGTTGTCCATCGCCGTGCCCTCGCTGTTGCTGGCGCGGGCGTTGACAGAGTAGATGCCGGGAGCGGTGATGTTCACCGAACCGGTCGAAGTGAAGGAGCCGTCGCCGTTGTCGACCGAGGTGATGGCCAGCTCGACGCCGCTCAGGTCGGCGTCGATCGCGGTGATCGGCGTGTCGAGTTCGGCGGTGGAAGTGAATTCGACCGGAATGGTCAGCGGGCCGACGAGGGGCTGATAAGTGAAGGTGGCGCCATCGAGCGGCGAGGTGATGTCGACGACCGGAGGATTGCCGGGCGTGGGCTGCGGGTAAATCGTGGCGTTGAGGAACGCGCCTTGGTCCTGAACTGAAACACCCCAACCGGGAGTGTTGATCTTGTAGGAGTAGTCACCGGCGGCAACTCCGGCCGGAAACACACACATGACGGTCAAAGCCAGTGTCTCGCTCGGGTTGTTGTAGACGAGGGTCGTGGGGGAGAGGGAGACAAAGGAAAGCGCCTGCTCGTCGGAGACGCCCTCGGGAGCGCTAAGGACGATCAGTGATGGGGTAATATTGACGGGTGTCGCAGAACGGAGATTCGCGGGCGACGTGATCGAGATGACCACAGTTGTGGTGAGCGGCTGGTTGCCCTCCACCTTGGTGAGGCCAGGCGAATAGCCCACGACGGCAGTGGTTGGCGGGCGCTGTGCAAAAGACGTGAGCACGCCCAAGGTGCAGGCGCAGAGAAGCAGGAGGACTCGGGGTAAAAGTGATTTCATGGCGACCAAGCTCTTTCGATAAGGCCGAATATCCTTGTCGACTGTAATGAAGGCAAGACCTTTCTGGGTAAAATTCCCTAGACCCTTTTTTACCTTCACTAAATCACTCCTGTGACGATAGAGAAATTTTACCTTCGATAGGTAATAACCCCTAAATTAGTATCGACTCAAACGGCCCATTCTACTTAGATACCTGCACGATGCCCCGGGAGATTGAGCGAACTCCTCAATTCCGTGTGCAGCTCCAACGCTGCGCGCGCGGCTTCATTTTTGCCTTTTTGGTGGCATGGCTGGCGGCGCCGTCGCTCCTTGCGCAAGCGGTCTGGGATGGCGGTGCAGGCACGAGCAATTGGGGCACAGCCAACAATTGGAATCCCAACTCTGTCCCGGCGACCACGGCCACGATCACCTTCGATGCCGCCAACGCCAACAGCCAATACACCATCTCCCTCGGAGGCACCAACCGCACCACCGCTGGCATCACCTTCTCTAGCGCGACCGGCACCAACGCCTTCACTTTCAGCGCCGGCAACACGCTCATCGTCAATGCGAGCGGCATCGTCAACAACGACGCCGAGACCCAGACCTTCAACGTCCTGACCCAGGTCGGCGCCGCGCAGACTTGGAATGCCGCGTCCGGTGACCTGACGTTCAACGCTGTTAACCTCAACGCCAACCTCACGCTCTCCGGTTCGAACGACATCACGCTCGGCAGTGGCGGCGGATCTCTGACTCTCAATAACAACCGCACCCTCACGAACAATGCCACCGGCACTGTCACCATCGGCCCGATCAATCTTTCCAACCGCCGCTTAACTGTTTCTGGCACCGGCACGACCAGTGCAACTGGAGTCATCTCGGGCACCGGTGGACTCACCAAGACCGGCACCGGCACGCTCCGCCTATCCGGTGCGAATACTTATACGAACACCACGATTGTCCAGCAAGGCACCATCGTGGTCGATTCGAACGCTCCCAGCGGATCGGCGGGTGCGCTTGGCAATACGACCTCCGCCATCACGGTCAACAATGCCAGCACCGGCGCCAACAACACCGCCCTCCTCATCGGCACCAGCGGCGTAACCATCGGCCGCGCCGTCACTGTTGCCAACAGCGGCACTGGCACGACCACACTCGGCGGCAACATCACCAGTGGCACCGGCACCTTCACCGGTAACATCGCCCTGAATCGCACGGCTCAATTCAACGCCGACGGCACCTCCACCATCACGTTCCAAACCGGCACTTTCAGCGGCACCGGCGGCGTGACCAAGACCGGCACCGGCACCGTCGTCTTCGCCGGTTCCAAAGGCTACTCCGGCACCACCACCGTCAACGCCGGCACCTTGCGCGCCGAGCCCAACGCCGGCGCCCTCGGCACCGGCACACTCACGCTGGCCGGCGGCGAGCTCGAGCTGGCCAACACCACCGGCCTTTCCTTCAACCCCAACACCACCATCACCGGCAACGCGACGATCACTTCCGACCGCCTCGCCGCCAGCCCCGGTGCCGGCGTCACACACACCCTCGGCACCCTCTCGATCGGCTCGAACACGCTCACCATCGAGGCCGGCGGCAACGTCAGCTCCGGCACCGCCGGCATCACCTTCGGCACCACGACCACCACGGGTAACGCCGGCTTCAACGTCGGTTCCGGCGCCCTGCTCACCCTCGGCGCCCTCGGCGACGGCGGTTCCGCCGACACGATCACGAAGTCCGGCTCCGGCACCCTCACCCTCGCCACCGCCGCCGGCACGATCACCAACGGCACCGCCTTCAACGCCACCGCCGGCACGACCAACCTCAACAACGCCACCTCCCTCGGCACGTTGACCAACGTCACCCTCTCCACCGGTGCGACCGTCAACCTCGGCGCCAGCCAGACTTTCGGCGCCCTCAACGGCTCGGGCGGCACGCTCAACCTCAACGCCAACACCCTCACTGTCGGCAGCACCAACAACCTCTCCGGCACCTACGGCGGCAGCATCCAAGGCACGGGCAACCTCACCAAGGCCGGCTCCGGCACCCTCACGCTGACCAGCGACAACAGCTATTCCGGCACCACCACCGTCAACGCCGGCGCCCTCAATCTTCAGTCAAATGCCGCCGCCGGCACCGGCGCCATCACTGTCGGCGCTTCCGGCACGCTCCAGATCCAAGGCGGGAACGTGAACGTCGCCAACGACATCACCCTCGCGGGCGGCACGCTCCAAAGCGTCAGCGGCGACAACAACCAAGTCAGCGGCGATATCACGCTCACGAGCCCGAGCTCGATCGTCTCCAGCGCTGCCGGCCAGACGCTCATCGTCGGTGACTTCATTTCTCCCGGAGTCACCACCGACCTCGCTCTCGGCACCAACACCCTCACCGTCAGCGGCGCCGGCAACATCACTTTTTACGCCAACGTCGGCCTCTCCGGCAACACCGGCGGCTTCACTTCCAATAGCACCGGCACCGTCCGCTTCTACGGTTACACGAATTACTACGAGGGCAATACCGTCATCAACTCCGGCACCCTCCTCCTCGATACCGATCCCAACAGCCTCTACAACAACCAGACCATCCGCGGTAACCTCACCATCGGCGACGGTGTCAGCAGCGCCCTCGTCCAGTTCGCCAACGACTCGCTCGACAACCGCATCGCCGACACCTCCACGATCACGATCAACCAGGGCAGCACGTTCGACCTGAACAACAATTTCGACACCGTCGGCGGCCTCAACCTTACCGGCGCCACCGTCACCCTCGGCCTCGAAGGCACCCTCCAGCTCACCGGTGACGTCACGGTCAACGCCGGCACATCCACCATTTCCGGTTATCAATTCTCGATGACCACCGACAACTCCACCCGCAACTTCAACGTCGCGAACGGAGGCACGCTCAATGTCGGCGCCCAAGTCACCACCGGCAGCCTCGTGAAGCAGGGTGAAGGCACGATGATCCTCACCGGAAACAACATCTACACCGGCACCACCACCGTCAGCAACGGCGTGCTCGATATCCGCTCCAACACTGCCCTCGGCTCCACCATCGGCGGCACCACCGTCAGCAGCGGAGGCGAACTTCGCCTCAACAACGGCTCCGGCCTGACCATCACCGGCGAGACTCTCACCCTCAACGGCGAGGGCGACACCAGCCCGACCGGCGCCCTCCGCAACGTCGCCGGCGACAACACCTGGGCCGGCTCCGTCAACCTCGGCTCCGCCGCCCGCATCAACGCCGATTCCGGCACGCTCCTCACCGTCAGCGGCGGCGTCATCCTCGGCGGCAACACCCTCACCGTCGGCGGCGTCGGCAACACCACCATCAGCGGCGTCATCAGCAACGGCACCGGCACCGGCACGCTCGTGAAGGACGGCGACGGCACCCTCACTCTCACCGGCAACAACAACTACTCCGGCACCACCACCATCAGCGACGGCGTCGTCAACGTCCGCAACGACTACGGCCTCGGCACCACCGGCGCCGGCACCACCGTCGCCACCGGCGCCGCCCTCCAGCTCCAGAACAACATCAGCGTCGGCGCCGAATCCCTCTCCCTCAGCGGCACCGGCGTGAGCGACGACGGCGCCCTCCGCAACATCTCCGGCAACAATTCCTTCGGTGGCGCCATTACCGTCGCCTCCGCCTCCACCCGCATCAATTCCGACTCCAACACCCTCACCGTCGGCGGCGCCAGCAACGTCACCCGCACCGGCCACCTCACCGGCACCGCCTCCAGCACGCTCAACAAGGACGGCGACGGCACCCTCACGCTCTCGAACTCCACCAACACCTTCGCCGGCAACGTCAACGTCAACGACGGCACCCTCGCCTTCGGCGCCAACAACTCCCTCAACAACTCCGCCATCGACGTCACGATCGCCTCCGGCGCCACGATGTCGCTCGTCACCTACGCGCAGACCATCGGCACGCTCGCCGGCCTCGGTGCGCTCGATTTCGGCACCAGCGGCTCGCTCACACTCACCGGCAACACGACCTTCTCCGGCTCGTTCGCCGGCACCGGCACGCTCATCGTCAGCTCCGGCATCACGCTCACCCTCGGCGCCGACTTCAACGCCGCAGGCGTCACCATCGTCCTCGCCGGCGGCACGCTCGACGTCAACGGCTCCAACAGCGTTTTCGCCGGCCTTACGCTCACCGGCAACTCCATCATCGATTTCGACGCCGGCCAGGATTCCACCATCCGCTTCGCCGACCTCTCGCTCGGCAGCTACACGCTCGACGTCTACGGCTGGACCGACACGCAGGACTTTTTCTACGCCACCAACGAGCCCGGCACGCAAGGCAGCCCGCCGCTCAACCAGATCAGCTTCGGTCCCTCCGGCGGCCCGCCCTGGACCGGTGCCAATACGACGTGGCTGCCCTTCGACCAGCAGGTCACGCCCGTGCCCGAGCCCTCGACCTACGGCGCGATGCTGATGGCCGCCGGTCTGCTCGGCTTCGGCTACCGCCGCTGGCGCCAGCAGCGCGCCACCGCGAAGAAGTAAGCATCGCGCAGGCGTCACGCCCGCCGGTTGGGTGAATGCGTAAGAAGCAGGCGGGACACCTGCGCTACTCGGGGCATAAACGATTTCACTGTTGGCAGGAAGTGGCGCATCCCTCCTCCTTTTCCCAGCAACCCGGGGCCACGGCGCGCGATGCCTATGCCCACTTTTTCCGGTCTGCACTCCCGCGGTTACCTGCCGCATCTCAAAGTCGAAGGCGGCACTTATTTTGTCACGTTCCGGCTCGCGGACTCTCTGCCGCAAGA
>CAYYVB010000054.1:0-12958 GCA_964475035.1 uncultured Opitutaceae bacterium
CCCGCTCGCCACTTGCACCGGCCTCGTGCGAGTCGTCGTCGTGCCGTCGCCCAATTCGCCGTAACGATTGGAACCAACCGTCCATAACGCCTTTTCCGTCGCGGCCTGCGCTGCCGCATCGGCCGCACAGACAGAACCAACGGCGAATGCCACCAAGCATTGTGAACGCCACGGCATTTTTCGGAGCAATAATGTGAGCGACGAAGTGATTGGTTTCATAAACTTGTCACGACGCATCGGGTGGCGCCGCCCGCGCGCGAAGCGGACCGCCGCTGCCATCGTATGACGGCCACCGAGAATCGATGACAGCGGCGGCCCGCGAAGTTTGCTCGTTGCACAACGCGAGGATCATGCGCAGCGGAGATCGTATCCAGCGGCAGTGTCATTTCCTCCCTGCGTCCACCGCGGATGCAATCGCTGCGTCGAGCGAGAATCGTTGCGGGTAGTGACGCTCGAGTTTTTTCACTTCCGGCCAGGTGCGCGAAGAAGCTTTAAGGAGTTCGACGCGCTCCGGGTGCGACAACTGCGGTCGCTCGCGCTCAACTTCATGCAGGAACTCACGCATCCGCCGCTGCAAGACAGGCATGAGAGAACTCAAACCGTCGGGATGATACGTATCATAGGCGATGGATTCGATTCGCGGAAGCAGTCGCGTTTCCTGCTCCAAGAATGCGACCAATTCCGCTCCCGAAGCCGGTATCCCCTGCTTTTCCCGCAACAGCGCGAGCTTGAGAAATTCTTTGTCTGTCGTCGCATTGGCGAATCGCACGAAATAGGGCCCCGGCACGGTGACTTTGCCCGTGTTGCTCACGCTTGCGCGCACTGCGTCTTTCATCGCTTGGGCAAATTGCTTCTCGGAGAAACCGAGTGCCTCGGGCAGTTTCGCTGCCGATAACTCAGCGGCGAGGGCATGGTAAGCATCGGTCACATCTGGTCGGGAAGCGCCATTCGATTTCATCGCGAATTGGCGAAAGATCCACGCCTCGGCGAAGTCTCGCTTCTGCCTCAGCAGTTCGCGCGCGGTTTTCGCAGCGACTTCGCTCGCAGCACGTTCGGCACGAACTTTGTCCGCCTGCTCCGCAGCAGTCCGCCTTTCTTCGTTGCGCGCCAATTCGGTCGCCCGTCGCTGCAATTGCTTGCCGCTCGAATGCTGGGTCAACGACTCGGAACGCGTGCCGTCCAGGGTTCCTTCAATCGCGGCCTCCAAGGAATACTCAGGATCAAGCTTGCGAATCGCCGCCAAACGCTCGTCGCCCTTGAATCGGTTTATCAGTCGCTGACGCTTTTCGCTGCGATCGAGCGGCACGGGATTTTTTGCGAGTTCATTGGACGCGCGGGCCAACGCTCCGGCGAAGGCTTGTTTATTCGCTTTGAGCCCATTCGCATTGAACTCAGACTCCGCCGCCACTCTCCACCGCTTAAACGCTTCGGCAAAACTCAGGGGCTTATCCGCCAGCGAACCGGCTGGCAGATCCGGCAATCGTCCCGCCTTCGCCTCTTGCACCAGGTAGGACGTCACGATGGCTACATCGGACGACTGCGGATCACCTACGAGATACTGAAAATACGCGGCCGAAACCTTCAGTTGCGCGGTTGCCAGCGGAAGCCGCTTCTCCAGCCACTGCCCGAGCGTGGCGGAGCCAGATATGCCCACTTGCTCGAACCCCGCCCGCTGGAGACTTTCACGGACCGCCGTGATGCTCCGCACGATCGCCTCGGCCGTCGGCGCTTCCGAAAACCCGAGGTTCTTCAGGAACGCTGCGGTCGCCCACGCTTGCAGCGCAGAGTCAGCCTGCACCCATGACCGTTGCACCACCTGCCCCAGCGCGGCTGCATAGGCCGGACCGTCGGGAATCACCGCGGGCAGTGATTTCGAATCCAGCCCGTAATCGGCGGCTACGGATCCAAACGCATACGCATAAGCGATGGACTCATTCAGACGGCTGCGGCTAATCCCCATATCATCCCAACGGGCTACGTATCGTCCAAAAATGCGCTTCGGGTCGGTCGTCCAGTGATAACGTCCAAGGACGCGTCCCGCCGCCCGTTCGGCCCTGAGAGTGCTTTCTCCTTCGGCGATGGAAGCCTTGGCGAGCCGGTTTTGTTCAGCCCCAAATGCGCTGCGTGCGTCCGCTTTGGCTCGGTTTGCCTTTTCCTTGGTAAAGAATTCACGCACGTCCCCCGCGGCTTCAATCGTCATTTGATACGACATCCACCCGAGAGGGATAAGTAGCGCGCCAACGAGCGGAACGAGCCACTTGCGGCGCTCGGGAAAGGCCAGAATCACCTTTACGGCGACGAGGAGGACACCGACGAAGATGCCTACCCACAGCAGCAAGTAAAGCAAGGCGATCACCCCAACGAACAAGAACAATACCAAAACCACTCCAATACTGCGTGTAGTATCCTGCTCTGCCTGACGGTCTGCTTCTGCGCCGCGCAGCGCGCTTCGGATCGCCTCGTCGAGTTTGGTCATGGTCGTGGGGAATGTGAGCGACGCGTCCGGCTGTCAGATGAGGATCACGGAGACGCCCGAACAACGCGTCTAAGACCATATCAGGCACCTCAATTCGCAGCATCAGGCGCGCTCCCCTATTCGGCGCTAAGGGTGCCGGAATAAATTCGCTTGGCGCACCGATTTGCCCCGGCCAGCTTCGGGGCGGGCCGGCCTATGTGCGCACTGATCCGCTTCCCTCACTTCCTCCTTTCCTTGTTCTCCGGCGCCGCGTGGCTTGACGCAGCCCCCGCTCCTGTCGCGAAAGCCTCCGGCGTGGAACAGGAGGTGACGCTGGAACCCGTGGAGGTGACGGGCTCCCGCCTCAAGCGCCTCCAGTCCGATCGCCCCGAGTTCGTCTTGAATCTGAGCGTCGAGCAGATCAGCCGCGCCGGCTTCTCCCGCCCCGAGGAAATGCTGCGGCAACTCCCGTTCAGCAACGGCTTGGCTCAGGACACGTCGAGTCCCACGACCTTTCAGCCGGGCATCACCTCCGTGAGCTTCCGCGCGCTCGGTTATGCGTCGGGGCTGCCGCTCGTGAACGGCCGGCGCATCGCGCCGTTCGGCCAGGCGGGCGCGGCGCAGCTCGGCTACGACATGGCTTCGGTTCCGTTCGCCGCGCTGGAGCGCGTGGAGATCGCCAAGGACGGCGCGTCGGCCGTCTATGGGAGCGACGCCGTCGCCGGCGTGATCAACTACCGCCTGCGCACCGAGTTTATCGGCACCGAAGTGCGCTCGAGCTACCGTCAACTCGAAGGCACCGACTGGGGTTTCTGGAGCGCGAGTCTCATCCACGGCGCCCGCACCGATCGCCTGAAGCTCGTCGTCGCCCTCGATCACGATGACAACAACTCCATCCTCTACGCCGATCGGCCGATTTCCCGGAGCGAGGACTTCCGTCCGCTCGGCGGCTTCGATCTGCGCTCGCCGCACACGTTCCCCGCGCATCTCGTCATTCCGGCCGGCACGCCCGGCGTTCCCGCCCATCTGACCGGGCGCCTCATCGCACCCGGCACCGTGCTGCCTGACGGTCGGGTGCAACTCGCCCCAACGACCGCGCCCACGATCGGTTCCTTTGTGCCGCTGCCGGCCGCCGTCGTGAACGGCGTCTATACCCCGGGCGACACCCGCAACGGCCTCGATCGCGCCCGCTACAGCACGGTGGTGCCGCGACTCCACAACACCGGCGCATGGGTTTTCGCCGAATTTGACGCGCACCGGCGCCTGCAACTCTTCCTCGATGCCTCCTACCGCCACCGCATCGTGGGCACCACCTACGAACCTCCGACCATCAGTCTCGTCGGGGAAGTCGGCTTCGGCGACCTGCCGGACGGGCGCATCGTTTTCCCCGCAGCGAATCCCTACAATCCCTTCGGCATCGCGATCGCCGACCTGACGTTTTTCCTCCCGGAATCCGGGCCGCGGGACAACGAGATGACGGTGACCACCCCACGCGTCGTCGCAGGCGCCCGCGGCGAGTTGCCGGGCAAATGGGAATGGGAAATCGCGGGAACTTACACGCACAGCCGCGTATTTTCGCGCTGGACCAACTTTCTCAGCGACCGCGCGCTCCAGGACGGCCTCGCCGGCCGGCTCGGGGGCTGGCTAAACCCGTTTGGTCCATCGGACGCCGGGGTCGTCGAACGGATGCGCACCAATCTTCACGACTTGCAGATCGCCCGCTTGTGGATGGGCGACGCCCGCGTGAGCGGCACGATTTGGGAGCCCGCGACCGGGCCCGTGCAACTGCTGGTCGGAAGCGAGTGGCGCTCCGATCGTTTCATCCACCGACCGCATGAGTTGCGCGGCAACGGTGGCTTGGTTTCGCTCGCCCGCCGGCCGCCCCGCAACCTGCGCCGCAACCTCATCGCAGGCTTCGCCGAGCTCGCCGTGCCACTCGGCAAAAAGGCCGACGTGACCGCGGCGGTCCGCTGGGAACACTACGGCGACTTCGGAGATCCCGTGAAGCCGAAGATCGCGACGCGCTGGGAAGCGCTGCCCGGTCTCACGCTGCGCGGCTCTTATTCCGCCGCGTTTCGCGCACCGGAAATGCTGCAAGCCTACACGGACGCGCAGGAAACCTTCACCCAAATCGCCGACCCGCGTCGTCCCGACCTCGGCGTTTACACCATGCGCGTGCTCAATGGCGGCAACCGCGCGCTGAAGCCGGAGGAAACCGACGTGACCTATGCCGGCTTCACCTATGCGCCGACGTTCCTGCGCGGCTGGAGCTTCGGCGCGGATTACTGGCACTACGACCAGCGCAATCTCATCGGCACACTCGGCGCACAAAACATGCTGGCCAACGAAGCGACACTGGCGCCGGGCCGCATCCTGCGCGGCCCCGAGCCCGCGCCCGGCACCGCGGGTGAAGTTATTCAGCTGAACGACACCTTCGGGAACTACAACCGCTACGTCACCTACGGCGTCGATCTCGAAGCCGCCTACCGCACTCGCCTCGGCGCGCATGAGCTCACCGCCAACTTCACCGCCGTGCGTCTCGGCTCCGCGCGTCGCTCCACGCTCGGTTTCGGCGACAACGAGGCGGTCAATGCGCCGAGCGTAGCCCGCTGGCGCGCCAACGCGAGTTTCGGCTGGCGGCGCGGCGCCCACGACGCGCTCGTGCACCTCAATCACATCGGGGAACAAACCGGAAGCGCACCGTCCCCGACGATCTCCGGCCGCATTTCGGCGATGACGCTCGTCAACGTCAGTTACGGCTTTGCCGGGCCCGCCGACACGCAATGGCGCATCGGGGCCAACAACCTCTTCGACACCGATCCGCCGCGAAATTACTTCAGCCGCACCGGGTTTCAGAACGGCTATTACGATTCGCTCGGCCGGGTGTGGTTCGTCTCGGTGGCGCGAACGTTTTGATCTGCTCGGTCCCGCGCGGCCCACAACTCCGCAATCGCGGCGCCGACCGAGAGCGGCTTCGGCCACACGGCATCGAAACCGCGTTCCAGGCAAAGCGCGCGCATCTCCTCCGAACGAATGCTCGAAAGCAGCACGCAGCGCGGTCGCGACGCGCGTAACATGAGTTTTTCCAGGATCTCGAGCCCGGTTCCATCAGGCAAATTGAAGTCAATCAACGCAAGATCCGCTCGTCCCGTCCCCGCCCAAGCCACGAACTCAGTCACGCTGCGCACGCGGTGGACCGTCGCGCCCAGCGGCTCCATGACATCCGCTGCATGCGCGGCGTGAGAATCCTCGTCCTCCACGACCAGGACTTCCGCCGTGAAGGGCGGCTCCGGATCCTCTGCGTCCGAAGCAACCGCCGGCAGATCGACGGTGAAGGCTGCACCCGCCCCCGGACTCGATTCGCAGGTCAACTGTCCTCCGGAAACCTCCACCAACTGGCGCGTGAGCACCAGGCCCAAGCCGTGGCCATTCGAATCGCCGTCGCTCCACGCCACGCGCTTGAATTCGGCGAAGAGCGATTGCTGCTGCTCCTGACTGAGCCCCCGACCGGTATCGCGCACCGTCAAGCGCAGGCGTGTCAGCAGGCCGTTGGCCGGCGAATCCGAATTCTCCTGCGCCGCAAGGGTGATGCTGCCCGAGGAGGTATACTTGATCGCGTTCGAGACCAGATTCGCGAGCACCCGTCGCAAGTTGGGCTCGTCAACCAGCAGCAACTGGGCGCGCACCGATAGCTGCAAACCAAACTCGAGTCCCTTTTCGCGTGCCATCACCCGAAAGGGGACCACGGCGTCGGACAACCACTCGGTTACTCGCACCCAGCGCAATTGCACGGGGATCAAGCCCAGTTCGTAGCGCGACAAATCGAGGCTGCCCTCGAGCATTTGCTCGAGATCGTTCAGACAGCGTCGCAATTGACGCGCGGCCTCCTCCTCCGGCCGGCGAATCATCTGGTCGGCCATCAAGCGCGCCCCCGCGAGTGGCGTGCGCAGCTCGTGGCTCACGGTGCCCACGAATTCGACCCGACGCTTGTTCAGGCGATGCAACTCCTCGTTGGCCACCTGGAGCGCGGCGGTGCGTTCCGCGACCGTGCGCTCCAGCGCCGCACGGCGGTTCCTCAATTGTCGGGTCCGCGAAATCCACAACACCGCCGCCACCGCACCCATCGCCAAGGCGAGCGACGCGGGGAACAACCATGATTCCCGGAAGCGCGGCTGCACGCGGAACTCGCGCGCCGTTTCCGGTCCACGCGTGCCGGCCGCATCCACGGCGCGGGCGACGAGGCGATAATGGCCGGCGGGCAACGACGGGTAGCGTTGCCGCGGCGGACCGCTGAGCGCCGTCCACTCGCGCTCGATCGGCTCAAGTCGCGTTTCGATCCACAGGGGCATGCCGTGCTCGTGCGGCGCGCCAGCCCACTCCACCTCGAGCTGACGACTCGCCGCGAGAGTGGCCGACGCGGCCAAGTCCGCCGCAGTCCCCCCACTCTCCCGCATCCCGCGCAGGCGCGGCGGATCCCCGATCGAGAGGGGCCGACGCTCCGCCAGCCAGCGCAACTCCACTCGCGCGACACCCGCGCTTCCCCCCAGCCACCAGATCTCCCGCTCGCGCCAGGCACAGGTGAGCAGCCCGATTCCCTCAAAGAACGCATGGGGAGGATGGGCAAAGCCGACGACGGCCCCGCCTGCCGTGCGCGCAACCCGCCAGAGCGCGTGCCCGCCGGAGCTGCCGCTGCCCGCAGTCGCTCGCAGCGCCGCCACGCCCCATCCCTCGTTCTCGGTTTCCCAAATAAAGGCAAAGGGCAGCACGCCCGCAGGCGCGTCCGTTGGCAAACGCTCGAACGCATCCGCGCCCCCACGCGAGCGCCAGACGGCGTCGCGCGTGAATGCGAGCACGTCATCTCCGAATGCCTCGAAGCGGACGATGCGACCGATTCCCTCGGCCGAAGTCAGGCGCGCGGGCTCGGCACTGACCAGACCCGCACCCTCCACCCGCAAATCGCGTCGCTCCACCCTTCCGGCCAGGTCCGACCACAGGAAGCTGAGTCCGGGCAGCGGAAAGGCGCGGTCGAGCAACTTCACCGGAACAGACCACAGCATCGGCCACGGGCGGTCGGCGTCGGTGGGGTTCATCGCCCGCACCAGCACTTGGTCCGTCTGGGCAAACAGCAGCCAATCCGGCCGCGCCGAAAGCGTGAAGAGCGAACGGCCCATGCCCCACATTTGTCCGCTGATCGGCCAATCATACTCCTGCAGCCGATGGACATTTTGGCCGGCCATCAGCAAACCGACATTCGGCACGTGATGGATGTCGTAGGCGAACTGACCTTGCTTGGAAATCTTTTCGAAACGCGCGGGCTCGCTCCCGCCTCCGGCCATGAGCTGAAACACTCCGGTTGACGTCGCAAAATGCAGGCGGCCATCCACCCGAAGGATCGCGTTCACTCCCGACGGCGCACCGTCCGTCGCAACGTAGGTCGTGACCGCAGGCACCACCTCCAGCCCAGTGATGCCCAGCGCAGAGACACTCCAGACAACTCCGCCACGGCCAAGGGCCACGGCTTCGGCGGCATGATCGTTCAAATCACCTGTCGAGACATCGGCAGCCCAGAGTTCGCGGCCCTCGCGGTCGATGCGGCGCACCCCTTGTGCGGCGGTGCCGACCACGCAGCTTCCATCGGGCAACAGGATGGCCGAAATAGCGCCCATCTCAGGACCACGGTGATGGACAATGCGGACGATCGCCCCGTCCCGCACCACCACGCGCGAGGCCCACTCACCGATGAATTCAATTTCCTCTCCTTCCACCCGCAGCACGTCGTAAGCCCCGAAAAATTCGGGCACAGAAAAAACCACCCGGGCATCGCCCTCGACATCCAAACGCCACAGTTGCGTTCGGTCCTGCCCTCGCTGCCAGACATAGCAATACTGCCCCTGCACGGAAGCGAAGAGCCGCCGCAAGCCCGGCAGCTCCACCAGCCGGATGCCCGCCTCGGTCCGCACCAATACCTGATGCGAACCGACAAAGAACACCGTTTCGCCGACGCAATGCACCGACCAGATGATTTCCGGCAGCGTCACGCCCGCGGGGAGTTCGGGTTTCACCGACGTGAACACCCATCCGTCCGCCGTTTCGACGAAGTAGCCGATGTCCTCATGATTGCCGACCCACACCCGGTCCTGTCCGTCCACCGCGAGCGCTCCCGTATGCACGCCGGAAGGAGTCGGCAGCTCGCGCATTTGGTGGCCATCGTAGATGCCGATCCGTCCGTTTGCCGCAATCACCCGGCCCTGGCTATCGGTGTGGATGGAAAACACCCGGCGGACCGACTCATCGCTCGGAAACGGAATGAACCGCCCGCGCATTCTTCCGAGCGGTTCTGTTCGTTCGACCGCCGCCGAATCCAGCGCTCCGCCAACGGCGAAGAAAAGACCCAGGAGCACTATCGCAAATCGGCGCGTCTTATCGACAAGCAGTTCCATGCTGAACCGCACGAGACCAGCTGAACCTCACCCAAACGCGAGCCTGCACTTTCGCATGCGCGCGGGGCTCAATTCTCGTCGAGCACCGCAAGCAGTCGTGGAGCAAAGCCGCGCAGCTCCGCCGTGCCGGCAACCCCCAGCTTGCGACAGATATTGCTGACGTGCGACTCAACCGTCCGGACTTTCAGCTGCAATTCCCCGGCGATCTGCCTCGCTCCACACGCCTGCGCGAGACCGCGGAGGACGCGGATTTCCTGCGCCGAGAGACCGCTGGGAAATCCCCCGGAGTCGCGACGGTTCATAATCGCTCTCGTCAAATCGATGAACACCGCAGCGCTGAAGTGCATTCGACCTTCGGCGATCTCTCGCCCCGCCTGCACGAATTCACCGGGCGCTGCCGTTTTCAGGAGATAGCCCCTCGCTCCGGACCGAACGGCGAGTTCAGCCCAGAACAACTCGGGCGCCTCCCCCACCACCAGCACCCGCGCCTTCTCTACGCCTCTGATCAGGTCCTGTAACTCTTGCAGACGCTGCCGGCTCATCCCCGCCCAGTCGCACACCCACAGACTTTCCGCCACCCTCCCCGGTGACGGCCAGTCCGCGGCTACTTCTACCAGCGCGCCACAGCCGACAGCGCTGGCGGCAACCATGTTCCTCCACGGCTCATCCACCGACGTCAGGAGCCAGCGGGAGACCCGCAGACCTGTCCGGCCGGGCACGCCACATCGTGGAAATTTCACCGCCCCAACCTACGGCACGGCGTAAGGACGGGCATCGGGATCGCTCCCCGATTCGAAGCTAGGGGCTTCCTCCATGCCCACCGCGCAAAGACTCCACAAACCTGAGCGCCGCCAGACCCAACTCGGCACCGTCATGCAAGTTCAGCTTCGATTTGATGTTCTCCCGGTGGCTCTCCACCGTCTTGACGCTGATGCCCAGTGCACTGGCAATCTCCCGATTCCGCACGCCGGCACCAATAAGTTGGAAGATGTGCAACTCACGATCCGAGAGTCCGGCAACCCCGCCAATCGCTCCACCGCGCGCCATCGCCCCGCGAAACACCCCGATGAATATCCGGGGGCTGAGATAAACCCGGCCGTCGCGAACATTCCGCAGCGCGAGCAGAAACTCCCCCTCCGGCGCGGACTTCATGATGTAGCCGACGGCGCCGGCGCGCAGCGCCCGCTCCGCATAAACGCTCTCGCTCAACATGGAGAAGACCAGCACGCGGCAGGCCGGCAGCGCCGCCACCAGTTCGCGGATCAGCTCCAGACCGTCCGCCCCGTCCAGCACCAGATCGAGCAGCACAATCTCAGGCCTGCATTGCTCCGCCAGACTAAGCACCTCGCGGGACTTTCCTGTCTCCGCAATCACCTTGAATTCGCTGGTGTTCTCCAGCAGCAGCCTCACCCCTGACCGGATGACCGGATGGTCCTCCACCAGCAGCACCGGGCAGAGGAAAACAGAATCTTCTGGCGCATTCATGTCCAGATTGCAGGCATCATTAAATCAGATTGGTGCGTCGGCTCAGCGCAGGCCGAGGGCGAGTTGCAGCACCGTGCGCAGGTCGTCGCCGGGGGCGTGACCGCCGCGGCGGGGTTGCACGAGCTGCTTGCAGCGGTAGGCGCGCTCGGCGGCGACATCGACCGCCACGATGCGGACCTCGTTCGGCGCCATGTCGCGCACCTCGGCGGGCGAGAGCGGCGTCCACGCGAAGGGCAGGCCCGTGTCGTTGCACGCGATCTCCCAGCCGCCGACGAGACCGTCGATCGGCTTGCGCAGGAGCTCCGGATAACGCCGCACGAAATCCGGCACGCGCGCCGTGGCGACGCGCACGGTGACGATCGGGCGCATCTGGTCGAAGTGCTGCTGGAACGACGCCACGCGACCGGCGCGCCACTTGCGCAGGAAGTCGAGCGGGTCGATGCCGAGCAGATTCATGCCGTTGTAGAGACCGTGCTCGTTTGGGCTGCCGAATTTTCGCCAGAGAAACCACGATTCGAAATCGTCCGTCAGCCGCAGCCCGATCTCGAAGTGGAGATGCGCCCGCTCCTTCGGGATCGCGTAGCCGCCGGCGCTGCGGCCCATCGTCGCGATGGTCTGCCCGGCGCGCACGCGCACGCCCGGCCGGATGCCCGGCTCGGCGCGCGCGAGGTGCGCGTAGAGCGTGTAGACCGCGGGGCGCTGGTCGGGATGCTCGATGACGATGTAGCGGCCGTAACTGCTCTTGCCCGGCGACAGGCTCACGTGCCGCACGACCCCGTCCATCGCCGCGAAGATCGGGTCGGTCGCCTCGCCCTGCCGGTCGCGCGCGGTCGGTCGGATGTCGAGGCCTTCATGAAATTGCGTGCCGCCTGTGCGCACGCAGCCGAAGAGTCCCGACTCGGGATCGCCGGATACGGTCGGTTGGACGAACGACGCGATGTCGCCGCTCGACCACGTCTTGCTCGGCGTGGGGAAAACCAGGTCGATCTTCGCGCGTGCCGCGACGGCGGACACGAGCGCGAGCGCGGCAACGCAGGAACGTGACAACCCGTGAGTAAGGCGGCGCGGCGTCATGGAGTCGTTTATCGGCGAGCCTTGCGCGCGGCCGCGGCGACGTCGGCCGACGTGCGCTTGAGGCGCTCGACCATTTCCGGCAGACGGTCGTCGGGGACCTCGACGAAGATGAGCACGACGCCGTCGCTCATTGCCGCCTCGATGCGGCGCGCGCCGAGCGGTTGGTCGTTGAGCGCGAGCACGAGCCGGCGACCCTGCGCGCCGACCGAGAGCCGGTAGAGGTCGCGTGCGGCGGCGGGCGTGAGTTGGAGCATCAGGCAGCGCCCGAGCTCCACCTGCGCGACCTCGGCGTTGACGATGTCGTATTCGACGAGCACTGGCTTCGGCGCGAGGGCGATGGCGACGCCGCTCTGCGGCAGCGTCACAGGCACCGCGACCTCGTCGCTCCGCGCCTCGAGGAAGAGGCGCGCGACGAGCGGCTCGTAGTCGGCCGGTTTTTCCGCGGTCGTGCGGCAACCGGCGGCCAAGCAGCCGAGCAGCAGGATGAGGACGGCAGTCGGGCGTATCATCGGGCGGGAGAATCCGGTTCCGCGGCGAAGGCTTCAAGCACTTCCGCGCCGACGGCGTCGGCGACGAGCCGGCCGCGCGGCGTGAGTTGGAGGCGTCCCGCGGGCGAAGCGGTGACGAGGCCCTCGATGAGCAGCTTGGGCAGGAAATCGTGCAGGCCGCTCCACGGCGCCGAGGGGAAACGGCGCTGGAGCTGCGGGAGCGAGACGCCTTCATTCATGCGCAGGCCGAAGATGACCGCGTCGGCGGCGAGCAACGCCGGCGTGAGCGCCGTGCGTTCGGCGGTGGCGCGGCGGCCGGCGGCAAGGTCGGCGTGCCATTGCGCGAGGTCGGGCGGGTTCGATGCGCGCCAACCGGCGAACTGCGACGCGGCGGACGGACCGAAGCCGATCCACTCGTGCATGTGCCAGGTGTTGAGGTTGTGCGCGCAGGCGTGGCCGGGGCGGGCGAAGTTCGAGACCTCGTATTGCGCGTAGCCGGCGGCGGCGAGGTAGTCCCAGGTGCGCTGGTAGAAGAGCGCCTCCTTGTCGGCGTCGAGCTTCACCTTGCCCTGCGAGAGTTTCACCCACAGCGCCGTGTCCTCCTCGAAGGTGAGGCAATAGGTCGAGAGATGGTCGGGTGCGAGGGCGACCGCGGCGTCGACGTCGGCGCGCCATTGCTCCTCGGTCTGGTTCGGCAACGCGAACATGAGGTCGAGGTTCACGCTTGGAAAACCGGTCGCGCGGATCAGGTCGTAGGCGCGGCGGATCTGCGCCGGCGTGTGCTGACGTCCGAGCGCGTCGAGCAGGGCGTCGTCGAAGGATTGCACCCCGAGCGAGATGCGCGTGACGCCGAGCTGCCTGAGCACGGCGAGGCGCTCGGCCGTGACGGTGGCCGGGGCGAGTTCGACCGACCATTCGGCCGGTGCGATCCCACCGCAGAAATCCAGCATGGCGCGCCCGAGCTGCTCGAGTTCGCCCGCGCGCAACAACCCCGGCGTGCCGCCGCCCCAGAAGGC
>CAYYVB010000055.1:0-9011 GCA_964475035.1 uncultured Opitutaceae bacterium
TAGCCGGCCTGCGCGAGCAGTTCGCGACGACGGGGCGAGGCGGAGGCGAGTATTAGCCGAGGCATGAAACGTGCACAGTAGGCGTGCTTTTCGCGGGCGGCTAGCGGGATTTTCCAGCTTCGGGTTGCCGCCGGGCGGGCGTGCGGTCAGGTTCCCGGTCGCATGCGCATCGGATTGGCCCAGATCAATTCCATCGTCGGCGACCTCGCGGGTAACCGGAAATGTATCCTCGATTCCTACCGGACGCTCGTCGCGCAGGGAGCAGAGCTTGTGCTTTTCCCCGAGCTGGCCGTGTGCGGTTACCCGGTGCGCGATCTCCTGTTCAAGAAACGCTTTGTCGCCGACGTTGAGCGAACGATGCACGAGATCGCGCGCGAAATCGGCGCAGTGCCCGCGTTGATCGGCTTTGCCGAGACCAACACCACCGGGGCCGGTCGGCCGGCTTTCAACGCCGCGGCTTTCTGCCAGCACGGCCGCATCGCGCAGGTCGCGCGCAAATGCCTTCTGCCGACCTACGACGTGTTCGATGAGGACCGTTACTTTGAGCCCGCGCCCGCGCCGACGGTGATTGAATTCGCCGGCCGCCGTCTCGGCATCACGATCTGCGAGGACATCTGGACGCACGAGCTGGTCAACACGCGCCGCCTCTACCACCTCGACCCCGTGCAGTGGCTCGCCGATGCGAAGATCGACACGATGCTCAACCTCTCGGCGAGCCCGTGGCAGCTCGCCAAGAACTCCGTGCGTCGCACGCTTGTGACCGACACCGCGCTCCGTTGCGGCTGCCCGGTGGCGTATTGCAACACGGTCGGTGGACACGACGAGCTCATCTTCGAAGGGCGCAGCGTCGTCAGCGACGCGCAGGGCCGCGTGCTCGCCGGTTGCGCGGCGTTCCGCGAGGAACTGCGCGTCGTGGACTTGGACGCCCCGCCCGCTGGCGAGGCGTTGCATGCGAGCTACCGCCAGCCGGATCTTGCCGACGTCTACGATGCGCTTGTGCTCGGTCTGCGCGACTACGCGCAAAAATCGGGCTTCAAGCGGGCCTTGCTCGGCCTCTCCGGCGGCATCGACTCTGCTGTCGTCGCCGTCCTCGCCGCCGAGGCGCTCGGTCCGCAGAATGTTATGGGCGTGAGCCTGCCGTCCGCGATCTCCAGTCAGCACAGCCGGGACGACGCCGCCATTCTCGCGCGCAACCTCGGCATCGAGTTCCACACGCTGCCGATCGCCGGCATGGTCGAGTCCGCCGAGCTGACGCTCGCCCCCCTCTTCGCCGGTCACCCGCGCGACATCGCCGAGGAAAACATCCAGGCCCGCGCCCGCGGCCTGTTGCTCATGGCCTTGTCGAACAAGTTCAACTCGCTCCTCCTCACCACCGGCAACAAGAGCGAACTGGCCGTCGGCTACTGCACGCTCTACGGCGACATGTGCGGCGGGCTCGCCGTCATCTCCGACGTCTACAAGACGCAGGTCTACGCCCTCGCCCGTTGGATCAATCGCGAGCGCGAGATCATCCCGCAGAACTCCATCGACAAAGCACCGAGCGCCGAGCTCCGCCCGGACCAGACCGACCAGGACAGCCTGCCGCCTTACGACGTCCTGGACGGCATCCTCAAGGGCTACGTCGAGGAAGGCCTTTCGCGCGCCGACCTGGTCGCCCGCGGTTTCGATCCTGAGGTCGTCAATGACATCGTGCGCAAGGTCGACCGCAACGAATACAAGCGCAAGCAGGCCGCGCCCGGACTCAAGATCACCTCTCTCGCCTTCGGTGTCGGCCGCCGCATCCCGATCGTGCAGAAATATGTGAACTGAATTTCGCAGCAAATGCCGAGTCCCACCCGTCACCGCTGATTAACCTTTGTCCACGTCCATGATGACTTCCGAACAACTTTTCGCCCGCGCCAAGGAGCTCATTCCCGGCGGCGTGAATTCCCCTGTCCGCGCCTTCCGCTCCGTCGGCGGCGCGCCGTTCTTCACCCGCTCCGCGCAGGGCGCCACGCTCACGACGGCGGATGGCCGCGAGCTCATCGACTTCGTCTGCACCTGGGGGCCGGCCATCCACGGCCACAACCACCCTCGCATCAAGGCCGCCCTCACCGAGGCGATCGAGCGCGGCACCTCATTCGGCACGCCAAATCCGCTCGAGGTCGAGATGGCGGAGCTGATCGTGAAGTTCTTCCCATCGATCCAGAAGGTGCGCATGTGCTCCAGCGGCACCGAGGCGACGATGTCCGCCATCCGGCTCGCGCGTGGCTTCACTAAGCGCGACAAGATCATCAAGTTCGCCGGTTGCTACCACGGTCACAGCGACTCGCTCCTCGTCGCCGCCGGCTCCGGCGCGCTGACGCACGGCAATCCCGACAGCGCCGGCGTGCCCGCCGCCTTCGCCCGCGAGACCATCGTCCTCCCCTACAACGACACCGCGGCGCTCGACGCCGCCTTCGCCGCCAACCCCGGCCAGATCGCCGGCCTCATCCTCGAGCCCTACATCGGCAACGTCGGCTTCATCAAACCCGACGCCGGCTACCTCCAGTATGTGCGCAAGATCACGGCCGCGCACGGCACCGTGCTCATCTTTGACGAGGTGATGACCGGCTTCCGCCTCGCGCGCGGTGGCGTGCAGGAACTCGAGGGCATCACCCCCGACCTCACCACCCTCGGCAAGATCATCGGCGGCGGACTGCCCGTCGGCGCCTTCGGTGGACGCGCGGACATCATGGACCACCTCGCCCCGCTCGGCCCGGTCTATCAGGCCGGCACGCTCAGCGGCAACCCGCTCGCCATGGCCGCGGGCATCACGTCGCTGAAGATGCTCGACGAACTGAATCCCTACGCCCGCCTCGACGCGCTCGGCCGCCAGGTGGTCGACGCCGCCCAGGCCGCGGCGAAACGCAAGGGCCTGCCCCTGCAGGCGCCGCAGGTCGGTTCGATGTTCAGTCTGTTTTTCACGGCGAACACTGTTCGCGACATGCCGACCGCACTGACTTCGGACGCCAAGCTCTTCGGCCGCTTCTTCCACGCCTGCCTTGCGGGTGGTGTCTACCTGCCGCCGAGCGCCTACGAATCATGGTTCCTCAGCACGGCGCACGAGGGCGCGGCCATTCAGCGGGCTTGCGAAGTCGTCAGTTCGGCCATTGAGTCGCTCTAAGAAACCACGGCCTCGTGCCGTTGTCTTGGAGCACTCGATGAAATTTCCGCGCCTCGTCTCCGTTCTCGGACTCGCCGCCCTATTGGCCGTGCTGGCGCGGGCGCAACCGGCCGACGCGCCGCTCCTTTCGCTCGCGGAATTGCAGCCCGGCATGAAGGGCGAGGTCTGGACGGTGTTCCGCGGCAACCAATCCGAGCCCTTCTCCGTGCAGGTCACGGGCGTGCTGCAGAACGCGCTCGGTCCGGGCAAGAGCATGATCCTCTGCGAGCTGACCGATCCGCGCGTCCAATCGATGGGCGCCGTCGCGGGAATGAGCGGCAGCCCGCTCTACATCGATGGCAAGCTGGTCGGCGTTCTTTCCTATCAGATCCAACGCTTCGAGACGGTGCGCTACGCGGGCTTCACGCCGATCGCCGACATGCTGGAGATCAGCGCGCTGCCCTCGACGGCGCCCGCACCGGCCTCGCCGCTGCCGATCCCGATCCGCAGCGAACGCGAGACGCGCACGGCCGACGACACCACCGCCACGCGCAGTAGCGCGTCCAGCGCCGCGCGCGCGGGTTTCGGCGATTTCCGCCCTTTTGCTCCGGTCTTCAATCTCGGCGGTCTTTCCCCGCAAGCCGCCGCCGTTATCGCGCCGCAATTCGAGGCGCTCGGGCTCAGCAGCATCTCGCTCGGCGGAAACCTCGGCTCCGCCGCCAGCGAGCCCGCGCCGGACGCCGCTTTGCCCGACCTGAAGCCCGGCGGCGTGGTGGCCGCGGCGCTCGCGGTCGGCGACATCACGCTGTCGGCTGGCGGCACCGTCTCGCACGTCGACGGCAAGCGCCTGCTCGCCTTCGGACATCCGTTGCTCTCGCTCGGCGCCACCGAGGTGCCGATGGCCGAGGCGGAAGTTGTCACGATTCTGCCGAGCTCGCTCAACTCGATCAAAGTCTCCAACACCGGCCGCGTCATCGGCGCGTTCAGCCAGGACCGGCTCTCCGGCATCTACGGCGAGATCGGCCGCATGCCAAAGCTCGTGCCGGTCGAGATCAGCCTGCCCGCGCGACTCAACCGCCGGAGCCTCAACTTCTCCGTCATCCAGCACGAGATGTTGCTGCCTGCCATCGCCGCCGCCGGTCTGACGCAGGCGGTTGTCGGCTCAAACGAAGCGGGCCTCACGCGTGGCTTTATCCTCACCGCCACCGTCGACTATCCCGGGCGCGCACCCGTGCAGTTCAGCCAAGTCTATCCCGGTCCGCAGGGCTTCACCCAGGGCGTCGGCGAAGTGACACAGAATCTCCAGCTGTGGCTCTTCAATCCCTACGAGCGCACCTTCCCCGAGCGCATCCGTTTCGCCGTCGAAGAAACGCCCGAGGTTCCGGTCGGCTACGTCGAGTCGTTCCAAGTTTCGCGCCGCGTCGCCGCGCCGGGCGAGGTCATCACGGCCACGCTTGGCTGGCGCGGTTTCCAAGCAGAAAAATATTCCGAGACTCTGAACATCCCCGTTTCGCCGGATTGGGTCGGCAAGGACCTCGAAATCGTGCTGCTGCCCGGCCGCGCGCTTGACGAACTCACGGGCCGCCCGCGCACGCTGGGCGTGCATCAGCTCCGCAACTTCGACGAATACCTCGCCATGCTGCGCGACAACCGCCAGCCCGACGGCCTCTACCTCGCCATCCTTGAGCGCACGGCGCTCTTCACCGATCACCCGGCGCGCACGGTCGAGTTGCCCGGTTCCCTCGAACGCATCGCGCGCGGCGCGGATGCCGCGCGCTATCAGCGGCGCGAAGCCGCGGTCTCCCTCTACGAGCAGCACCTGTTGCCCGGCCGTCTTTTCAACGCCACCCTTCGCCGTCCGCTGACGGTTTCGGAATGATCCCGCCGTTGCGCCCGCACCGGTCTTCCGTCCGGCCGCCCCGCGCGGCCCTTCCCCGCCCCATGCGTCTCCGCTCCGTCTGCCTTCTCGCCGCCGCGCTCGCCGCGTCGGTCACCGCCGCCCCGCTCTCGAAGGAACTCGAGATTGATTTCTTCCGCGAGGTGCCGAACCGCAACCTCAAGGGCATCACCGTCCGCGCCGACGGCCGTCTGCTCGACGGGCCGGGCGTGAGCGACCTTGCCGGCACGATCGGTGCCGACCTGCTCTGGAGCACTGCGCCCTCCGGACAATCACGCGTCTTTTTCGTCGGCACCGGTCCCGAGGGAAAAATCTTCCGCGTGGATGCGACCGCGCCCGGCGCGTTCACCGCCGAACTCGCCGCGGACCTCGAGGCGACGCACGTCTTTGCCGTCGCGGCCAAGCGCGACGGTGCGCTACTCGCCGGCACGTCGCCCCAAGGCACGCTGTCACTCATCCACGCCGGTGCCGTTGTCGCCGCAGTGAATCTGCCTGTCGACTCCATCCTCGACCTCTCACTTCACGAAGGCCCCGAACCTTTCGCTTTGGTGGCGACCGGCAACCCTGGCCGCATCTACCGCGTCAACCTTGCTGCCTTTGCCGCCGCCGGGATCGGCACCGAAAAAATCACGGACTCTGTCGAACTGGCGAAACGCGGGATCACGCTCTTCGGCGAGATCCGCGACCGCAACGTGCGTCGTCTTTTGCGCCTGCCGGACGGTCGCGTCATCGCCGGCTCCGCCCCGCGCGGCAACGTCTATGAATTCCCCGCCACCGGCGGCGCGCCGCTCATCCTGATGGAGAATCGCGACGCCGAAGTGTCCGACCTGCTCGCGGGACCGGGCGGCTCGTTCTACGCCGCACTCACGCTGTCCGCCGGCAGCGGCGACACCCGGCTCAGCGCGCGTCCAGCGCCGGCCCCGACTCCCGCGCCGGGCGCGACACCGGCACCGGCGGAGTTGCCCGAGAGCGACGACAGTTCCCGGGCCGAGCGCTTCACGGGCCGGGGTCAGCTGGTCCATTTTCCCGCGGGTGGATTGCCGGAGTCGTTGCTCACGCGTCCGAACACCGCCTTCTACCGCCTCGCGTGGCATCAGGACGGCGCGCGCCAATGGATCGTCATCGGTGGCGGCGAACAAGGCGAACTCCTCGCCTACTCGCCCGCTGAACGGCGCAGCATGAACCTCGGCGCGACGGTTTCCGCGCAGACGAACGGCCTCTCCGCCTTTGGTGACGGCCTGTTCCTGCTCCTCCGCAACAACGCTCCCGGCTTCTCGCTGCTCGACTTCAACCCGAAGGGTGCGCGGACTCTGGAGACGCGGCGTCTCGATCTCGGTTCACCGGCCGAGCTGGGCAACCTCCGCTTCGGTCAGCTTCGCGGCCTGACGGCGCAAGAACTCGAGGTCTCCGCCCGCACGAGTTTCGGCAGCGACGAACGCGAAGGCTGGAGCGAGTGGACCCCGCTCGGGCACGAGGACGGCGGCTGGTCCGCGCCCGGCCTTCGCGGACGCTACTTGCAACTTCGCCTCACCCTGCCCGCCGGCAAGGCACGCTCTCCGCTCATCGATCGCGCCACACTGCATTACCTGCCGCAGAATCGGCGGCCACAGTTGACCGACTTCCGCCTTTTCGCCCCGAACCTCGCGCTCGTGCCCTTGCCCGAGCCGCCGCAGAACCCCGCGAATCTCACCGTCGGCAGCCTGCTCTTCCCGAATCAGCGGGAGGGCAAGGATTCGCCGTCGTCGGGCGGCCCGCGCCGCAGCGGCTTCCTCAACAGCCCCGTCGTCCCACAAACCGGGGCGCAGATCGTCTATTGGAGCCTCACCGATCCGGACGACGATGCGCTCGCCGCCACTTTCTCCATCGCGCCGGAAGGCGGCGACGACTGGACCGACTTGGTCGTCCGCACCGCCGATACCTACGTCCAATTTGACGTCAGCCACCTCCCTGAGGGCCGTTATCGCACGCGCCTCGTGGCCGAGGAGTTGGCGCCGCGTCCGAGCGCGCAACGACTGAGCTATACCTTCGAAACCGATTCACTCATAGTCGATCGCACCGCGCCGGAAATCCTTGCCGCATCAGCGATCCGCGACGGTGCCCACTGGCGCATCGCCATCGAGGCGCGCGATGCCATGAGCCTGCTCCAAGGCGCGGAGTTCATGCTCAACAACGGCCTGCGCGTCGCGCTCGAACAACCCGCGGACGGCGTGCTTGACGGCCTGCGTGAGACCTTCATCGCGGAGATTCCCGAGGCGCGCGCCGCCGGCGCGACTTCGGTCGAGATCGTGCTCTACGACGCCGTGGGCAACAGTGTGGCCCGCCGCCTGGAGTTGAAATAAGGGGAGCCGCTCGAGCCCGACGTTGTGTCGGCGCGCCGCACTCCTTCATCTTCCCCGCTCCATGGCCCAACTCGGCAAACTCAACCGGCTCCGCATTCTGCGCTTTGCGCCGCCGGGCTACTACCTCGACGGCGGCAGCCACGGTGAAATCCTCCTGCCCGCCCGCTACATCCCCGCCGGGACGGTGCCGGGCGACGACTTGGAGGTCGTGGTCTATCGCGACACCGAGGACCGGCTCGTGGCGACGACCGACCGGCCGCTCGCGTTCGCGGGCGATTTCGCGGCCTTGCGCGTCGTCAGCCTCACGCCGCGGATCGGGGTGTTCCTCGATTGGGGACTCGAGAAGGATCTCCTTCTGCCCATCCGCGAGATGTCCGGCCCGCTGCAACCGGGCGAGAAGGCGGTCGTGCGCATCATCGTCGACCCGCACACGGACCGTTTGATCGCGACGGCGCGCTTCAACCGCTTTCTCGACCAGACCCCGGCGCCGTATCACGAAGGCGAATCCGTCCGCCTGTTCGTCGCCAGCCGCAGCCCGATCGGCTACAACATGATCGTGAACAACGCGCATCGCGGCCTGCTTTATCACACGGAGCTGGCCGGCGGTTCCCTCGCCCTCGGCGAAAGGCTCGACGGCTACATCCGCGCCATCCGACCCGACGGGAAATTCGACCTCGCGCTCGGCAAAGCCGGTTATCGCCGGATAGCCGACGTCACCGAGCGCATCCTCGCTGCACTCGAAAGCGCCGAAGGCGGACGCCTGCCCTATGGCGACAACAGCATCCCCGAGGAGATCCGCGCGACTTTCGGCGTGAGCAAGAAGGCGTTCAAACAGGCGATCGGCGCGCTCTACCGCGAGCGCCGCATCGTGATCGAACCGAACGCGATCAGCCTGCTTCCGCAACGTCCGTCCTGAGCCGGCGCGCTCGCGTTCGCGGCCGCGCCGCAGCATGAGCGCTCAAGCGCGCGGATGCGCCTTGGCGTGGATTTCCTTCAGGCGCGCGACGCTCGTGTGCGTGTAGATCTGCGTCGTGACGAGGCTCGCATGGCCGAGTAACTCCTGCACGGCGCGCAGGTCCGCACCGGCGTTGAGCAGGTGCGTGGCGTAGGAATGCCGCAGCTTGTGCGGCGAAAGGTCCATCGGCAGGTCGGCGAGCGCGAGGTAGCGCTTCACGATCAATTGCACGGCACCGACCGACAGCCGCCGGTGTTGCGGGGTGATGAGCACCGGATCGGTCGGGCCGGTCGCGCGCGCATGGTCGTCGCGGAACTTCTTGAGCACCGTCATCGCCACGGCGCCGAGCGGGCAGATGCGTTCCTTGCCGCCCTTGCCAAGGACGCGCGCGCTGCCGTGGCTGAAATCGATCGCCCCGTAATTGAGACCGACGAGTTCGCTCACGCGCAGGCCGCCGCCGTAGAGCAGCTCGAGCGCGAGCCGGTCGCGCCAGGCGGTGAAGGCGTCGGCAGTCTGGTTTGCGAGCAGGCGTTGCGGGCCGGAGAGCAGCAACGTCATCTGCGACTCGGTGAGGAATTTCGGGAGTGCCTTCTCCAGTTTCGGCAAGGGGACGCCGATGAACGGGTTCTTCGCCAGCCGCCCGTGGCGCTGCCAATAGCGGAAGAACGCGCGCAACCCCGAGACGTGGTTGTGCAG
>CAYYVB010000055.1:9021-12918 GCA_964475035.1 uncultured Opitutaceae bacterium
TGCAGCGTGCGACGGCCGAAGCGCCGCTGCGCCTCGATGACGAAATCGCGCATGTCGCGCGGGCCGAGCCGGGTGAGCCCGCGCTCCCAGCGCCCGCCGATCTGCGCCCAGCGGTAGAAATCCTCGAAGGCCTGCCGGTAGTTGCGGACCGTGTAGGCGGAGTAGCGACGCTCTTTGGCGAGAAAGGCGAGAAACGGGTCCAGCCATTCCGCGGCGATGGCGGGTGGCACGGTGATGGCGTCGGAACCGTTCTCAGTCATCATTCAGGCCTGCGCGGCGGTCACGCGTTGCTCGACTTCCTGACGGACGCGGTCGCATTCGCGGCGCAGGGCCGTCTCGGGATCAATTCCCGCGCGACGGCACGCGGCGGCGAGTTCGAAGAGCGCGCGGCCGGCTTCGGTTTCCGTGAGGTTCTCCGCCCGGCGGGCGATGGCGGCGCCGTCGATGACTCCCTCGGCGGGCAGGCGCTGCTTCTCGATCCGCTTGGCGACATCTTCGGCGAACATCAGCGCGGGCAGGCGCGGCGGAAGTTGCTTGAAGAGTGCGGACTCGGCGCGGCCGTTCGCCGCTTTTTCGGCCGCCTTCACTTTCTCCCACACTTCGATGACCTGCGCGGAATTCTCCGCGCTCGCGTCGCCGAAGACGTGCGGGTGGCGCCGGACGAGCTTGTCGTTGATATCGCGGGCGACGGCATCGAAGTCGAATTCGCCGCGCTCGGAGGCGAGTTGAGCATGGAAGACGACTTGGACGAGCACGTCGCCGAGCTCCTCGCGCATATGCGCCATGTCGCCGCGGTCGATGGTGTCGAGCAGCTCACTGCATTCGTCGATCAGGCAGCGTGTCAGCGTCTGGTGGGTCTGCTCGCGGTCCCAAGGGCAGCCGTCCGGGGCGCGGAGGCGGGCGACGGTGCGGCAGAGGTCTTCGATGGCGCTCATGCGTCCACTGTCCGGTTCGCGCGGACTGAGACAAGAAACTTGTGGATTGAAACGCGGGCGGGTTCCGGGGATGGTGCCCTTTTATTCCGCATGGACAAACTGGCCGAAATCATGGCCCACAAACGGCGCGAAATCGCTCCGCTGCTGCGCCCCGTCTTCGAAGAAGAACTCGCGCGTGCCGCGGTTGTCCGGCCGCGCCGACCCTCATTCGTGGCCGCGCTTCGCCGGACGGACCGCAAGCTGGCCGTGATCGCGGAGATCAAGCGCCGGTCACCCTCCGCCGGGGCGATCAAGGAAGGTGCGAGCGCACTTGAACAAGCCAAGGCATATGCGGCGGCCGGGGCGTCTGCTTTGTCGGTGCTGACCGACGAACGCTATTTCGGCGGCCGGCTCGGCGACCTCGAGGAGGTGACCGCACATTACCAGGCGGCGAAGACCGCCCTGCCCTGCCTGCGGAAGGATTTCATGCTGCATCCGGTGCAAGTGCTCCAAGCCTGCGAGGCCGGAGCGAGCGCCATTCTCATCATCGTGCGCGCGCTGGAGGACGCCGAGATCTCGTTGCTGCACCGCTCGGCGCAGGCCGCCGGGCTCGATGCGCTGTTCGAGATTCACGATGAACGCGACCTTGAGCGTGCGGTCGCGCACGGCGCGAAGATCATCGGCGTAAACAACCGCGACCTTGCGGTGTTCAAGACCGACCTCGGGCTGTCCGAGCGGCTGATCCCGCAGTTCCCCCGCGACGTCATCGCGGTCAGCGAGAGCGGCATCTTCACCGGCCGTGACGCTGCGCGGGTCCGCGCGGCTGGTGCGCAGGCGATCCTCGTCGGCGAGGCGTTGATGCGTGCCGAGGATCCTGCGGTGCTGATCCACGAGTTCAACGTCGCCTGATCCGCCCCTCCCTCATGCCGCTCACTCCTTCCGCGACGCGAGAAATGCTGGCCCGGCTCGGGCACCAGCCGAAGCGGTTCCTCGGCCAGAATTTCCTCGTCGATGGCAACATCGTCCGCAAATCGCTCGAACTCGCGGGCGTGAAGGCCGGCGAGACCGTGGTCGAAGTCGGCCCCGGGCTGGGCACACTGACCACCGCCTTGCTCGAGGCGGGTGCGGACGTGTGGGCAGTGGAAAGGGACGCGACGCTCGCCGCGCATCTCCGCGCCGAACTTTTGCCTCGTTATCCGGACACATTTCATCTGCTCGAAGACGACGCCGTCGAGCAACCGCTGGCCGCGTTGCCGCCGGAGCGGGCGGGTGCGTTCAAGGTTGTCGCCAACTTGCCTTATGCGATCTCGACGCCGTGGATGGATGGCGTGCTGGGCGGGTCATTGCCCGAGCGGATGGTGCTGATGCTGCAGCAGGAGGCGGCGCAACGCTATGTGGCTGCGCCGGGCTCCAAACAGTTCGGTGCGATCTCGATTTTCCTGCAGTCCGCCTACGAGCCGGATCGCGGCCACAAGGTCGGCGCGGGCTGCTTCTACCCGGCGCCGGACGTGGAGTCCTACCTGCTCAACCTCGCGCGGCGCCCCGCGCCGTTCGTCTTTGCGGCCGCGGTGAAGCAACTCATCCGCGCCTGTTTCCAGCAACGGCGGAAGCAGATCGGCTCGCTCCTGCGCGACAAGCTGCCGGACGGCGGCGCCACGTGGCTGGCGCATTTCGCCGCCGCCGGGCTCGACGCCCGCGCGCGGCCCGAGGAAATCCCCGTGGCACTGTGGCAGCGGCTCGCGGTCTGAGCCTGCTCACCGCGCTTGAAAAGTGAGCTCCAGCCCGCAAAGTCAGCCCCTTCATATGACCTTCCTGCGCCCCGCCGCCGTCCTGTGCCTTGTGTTGGCCTGGGCGGGCGTCACCCGGGCCCAGGAGCCGTTGCCGGCCCCGGCGGGCGGACTTTACGGACAGATCCGCGGCACCACCTACGTCGCGCCGGAGGGACGCTACCGGGTGGCGATTCCCGTCCTGCCCGAACTCGGCGGCAAGGTGCACGACACGGAGAACGTCGTGACCTTCAGCGACGACGTCAGCACGCACGTGAGCATCGCCTGCTTTCCGCTCGATCTCTCACAGCGCTGGGAGCGCGACACGCGCGGAATCCGCGAATACCTCGGGTATTTCTACGCGGAGTTTGTCTTTCCGGATTTCGCCGCGCGCTTCCCGGAGGCGGCGACGGAGCGCGCGCTCTTCACCGGCGACCTGTTCGGCGGCGCCCTCTTCGTGTTCACGCTGCTGCCCGGCGGCTCGGCGTTCGGCAGCCGCGCCAGCGTGCTCGAGTCGCCCGACGCCGTGCCGGCGGCAAAGCGCGGCAACCTGCTCTTCGTCCAGCAGGATTGCATCTTCATCGTCAGCATGGAGCTCGCCGAGCGGGTCACGCAGCGGTCGGCTTTCCAGAAGACCGCCGACGAGGAAAACGACCTGCTGCGCACGCGGCTGCTCGACCTCGTGCAGAAACTGCAGGTCACCCTGCCCCGACCGCCGGCGCGCCGGCCTTGAATATCCCCTTTCCTGCATGAAACCCCACGCCCTGCTCGTTCTGTTGCTTATGTGCGCCGTCACCGCCTCCGCGAATTTCGATCTCGCCTCGCCCAAGGCCCCCGCTCCCGCCAAGCGGCCCAAGGACGTCACCGTCCATGAGGACAAGCGCATCGACGACTATTTCTGGCTCCGCGAGAAGGACAACCCCGAGGTCCGCACCTACCTCGAGCAGGAGAACGCCTACACCGAGTCCGTCCTCGCGCCCGCGAAGGAGCTCCGGGCGCAGCTGTTCAAGGAGATGCGCGCCCGCATCAAGGAGGACGACTCCACCGCCCCGATCCCGTTCCGCGGCTGGCGCTACTATTCACGCACCGAGAAGGACAAGCAGTATGCGATCTACTGCCGCATCGCCGACACGCCCGGCGCGCAGGAGGAGGTGCTGCTCGATTTGAACCAGCTCGGCGAGGGCCGCGCCTACGTGGCGCTCGGCCACTACCGCGTC
>CAYYVB010000056.1:0-1203 GCA_964475035.1 uncultured Opitutaceae bacterium
CATGTGTTACCCATGTCTCCGAACGGGTGTTACCTATGTCTCCGGTCCATACAGAGGTCAACGCGCTCCACCTGATGCGAGGTGGGGCGCGCATACCGTGCGCGCCGGGAGCGATGCGCGGGGTGGGAATGGCGTGCGTGCTCGAACGTCGTGCGGGCGGAGGACGTTTTGCCGCGTGCTCGGCGGGCCCGGCGGTCCCGCCCTACCATTGCGCCGAGGGCGGGGGCGGAGACTCGCGTGCGTTTCTTGATGCGCCTCAAGGCGCGCGGAGCGCGGTTGCGGCATGATGGGGTCATGTCCTCGACCGCCTTCACGCTTCCGTTCTCCGGTCCGCATTCGTTCCGCTCGGTCGTCCTGCCGCGCGAGCACGGCTCTTGGTCGCTCGCGCTCGAACCCGTCGCACTCGGTCTCGCCGTGGCGCCGTCGGTCGGCGGCGGGTGGCTCGCGCTCGCGGTGGCGGCGGGTTTTCTCGCGCGGCGTCCGTTGAAACTCGCGTGGACCCTGCCGGCGCAGGAGACGCGGCGCGGCGTGGCGGCGTGCTGGACGATGATCTTCGCCTTCACGGCGCTGATCGCGCTCGGGCTGGCGGCGGACGGCGGGATCGCGGCGGGCGGCTGGTCGGCGCTGTGGCCGCTGTTGCTCGCGGCGCCCTGCGGGGCCGCGTTCCTCTGGTTCGATCTGCGCCACGAGATGCGAGAGGCCGAGGCGGAGCTGGCGGGCAGCGCGGCCTTCGCGTTCGTGCCCGCGGCCTTCGCGACGCTCGCGGGCTGGAACGCGCCGGCGGCCCTCGGGCTCGCGGTGCTGATGCTCGCGCGCAGCGTGCCGACGGTGCTGACCGTGCGCTGCTACCTGCGCCTGCAAAAGCGCCAGCCCGCCTCGCCCGGCGGTGCGCTGGCGGCGGCGTTGCTCGCCGTGTTCGCGGTCGCGGGCTCGCTCGGGGTCATCCCCGGGCTTGCGGTGCTGCTGCCGGCGGCGCTGCTCGTGCGCACGGCGGTCTTCGTCACGCCGTTGCGGCCCGCGTGGAGCGCGAAGCACGTCGGGATGCTCGAGGCCGGGATCGGCCTCGCTTATCTCGCCGCCGCCGCGGTGATCTATCACGCGGTGTGATCACCGAGGAATTTCCCATGCGCCGCTCCGTCCTGTTCCTCGCCCTCGTCGCCGCGATTCCCGCCGTCGTCGCGTTCAAGCGCGTGGTGCCGCGCG
>CAYYVB010000056.1:1213-12890 GCA_964475035.1 uncultured Opitutaceae bacterium
ACGCGGTGCCGTTCTACGGGCGGCCGGCGGGCGCCGCGCTCGCGGAGGACGTCGCGCTGCCGGCCGCGCCCGACCAGCTCGCGCGCGGGCGGCAGGTGTATGAGTTGCTTTGCCAGGCCTGCCACATGCCCGACGGACGCGGGATGGGCACCGCGCTGCCGCCGCTGGCGGGCGCGGATTATCTGCTCGCGGATCGCACGCGCGCCATCGGCGTCGTGCTGCACGGCTTGAGCGGACCGATCACGGTCAACGGTCTCGGCTACAACGCCGCGATGCCCGCGCTCGGCACGATGCTTTCCGACCAACAGGTGGCCGACGTGCTCACCTACGTTACGAACACCTGGGGCAACACCGGCGACGCGTTCACCGCCGCGCAGGTGCGCGCGGTGCGCGGCGGCACGCGGTGACGTGACGTTTGTTTGATACGCGTCAAGGCGCCGCAGGCGGTTTCAGGCTAGGCTGGGTGCATCAACCCGATCCCTTCCGCGCCATGAAACTCCGCTCCACCCACGACCGCCGGCCCGATCCCACTCAACCCGTCTCCCCGATGAAAAATCCACGCGTCACCGTCCTCGCGACGGCGGGGCTCGCCCTCGCCGCCGCACTCTTCACCACCACGTTCGTCCGCGCGAGCGAAGGTCCGACCGAGGTCCAGGGCCCGGTCATCTTCCCGGCGGAGATCCAGGCGCTGCCGATCGAGCAGGCCATCCTCACGCCGCCGCCCTTCGTGCCGCCGCCGATCACGCGCAAGCACGCCGCGCGCGTCGTCGTCAACCTCGAGGTCCGCGAGGTGAACCTGCCGATCGCCGACGGCGCCGAATACACGTTCTGGACCTACGGCGGCACCGTCCCCGGTTCGTTCATCCGCATCCGCGCGGGCGACGTCGTGGAGTTCCACCTCAACAACCACCCGAGCTCGAAGCTCCCGCACAACATCGACCTCCACGCCGTCACCGGTCCCGGCGGCGGCGCCGCGTCGACCTTCACCGCGCCGGGCCACAGCTCGAAGTTCACCTTCCGCGCCCTCAACCCCGGCCTCTACGTCTACCACTGCGCCACCGCGCCCGTCCCGATGCACATCGGCAACGGCATGTATGGCCTCATCCTCGTCGAGCCGCCCGAGGGCCTGCCCAAGGTCGACCGCGAATACTACGTCATGCAGGGCGACTTCTACACCAGCGGCCGCTACGGCGAGCCCGGCCTGCAGACCTTCGACATGATGAAGTCCATCGACGAGCACCCGACCTACGTCCTCTTTAACGGCGCCGTCGGCTCGCTTGTCGGCGACAAGGCCCTCACCGCCGCCGTCGGCGAGACCGTGCGCCTCTACTTCGGTGTCGGCGGCCCGAACCTCACGTCGTCCTTCCATGTCATCGGTGAGATCTTCGACAAGGTCTACTACGAGGGCGGCCTGAAGTGGCAGGACCACGTGCAGACCACGATGGTCCCCTCCGGCGGCTCGACGATGGTCGAGTTCAAGGTCGATGTCCCCGGCACTTACGTCCTCGTCGACCACTCGCTCAGCCGCGCGTTCAACAAGGGCGCGCTCGGCATGCTGAAGGTCACCGGTCCCGAGGACCGCGTCATCTACTCCGGCAAGGAAGTCGACGCCGTCTACCTCGGCGCGCAATCCGAGGCCGGTTCCGAATCCGCCCGCCGCGAGGCCGAGATCAAGGCCAAGATCGCCGCCGAGCTGAAGTCCAACCCGACCATCGCCGGCTTGACCAAGGAAGCGCAGTTCGAGCGCGGCAAGCAGGTCTACATGGGCCTCTGCTTCGCCTGCCACCTTCCCGACGGCAAGGGCCTGCCCGCGGTCTTCCCGCCGCTCGCGCAGTCCGACTACATGCTCGCCGACCGCGAGCGCGCCATCCGCGTCGTCCTCAAAGGCATGACCGGCCCCGTGACTGTAAACGGCGCGACCTACAACAGCGCCATGCCCCCGCAGGAAGCCGCGCTCAACGACCAGCAGGTCGCCGACGTGCTCACCTACGTCTTCAACGCCTGGGGCAACCAAGGCGACGCCTTCAAGGCCGACGACGTGAAAGCCATCCGCAACGAACGCCACTAAACCATCGCGCCGGGCCGCGCTGCCACGGGGCGCGCGGCCTCGCCCCGACTCCCTTCCCGCCGTGTCCACGCACTGCGATCGCCTCCGTCGCCAACAGCTCGCCCGGGTGTCCACCCCGCGCGAGGACGGAGTGTGGCGCCGGGGACACGGCGGTCCCTTTTCCCACGCCGCGCGCGGATTCGCGCTCACGCTCGTCTTTGCGCTCGTCGCTGCGTTTGCCGCCACCGCCCGCGCCGACGAAATCAAAAATCAAAAATCAAAAATCGAAAATCCACCCGCGTCCGCCGGCGCGGTCGTGATCCCCGCCGGCACCTACACGCCGCTGCTCCGCTCGACGAAGGACGCCGCGCAGGTCGAAGTCGCCGCCTTCGCGCTCGATGCCTTGCCCGTCACGAACGCGCAGTTCCTCGCCTTCGTCGTGGCGAACCCGAAGTGGCAGCGCTCGCGCGTCGCCCGCCTCTTCGCCGACGAGCATTATCTCGCGCACTGGGCCGGCGACACCGACCTCGGCCCGCTCGCGCCTGCCGACGCGCCCGTCGTGCGCGTCTCATGGTTCGCCGCCCGCGCCTATGCGCGCTGGAGCGGCAAGCGCCTGCCCACCACCGCCGAGTGGGAGCGCGCCGCCTCCGCAGGCTACACGTCGCCCGACGGCAAGGCCGACACCGCGCTCAACGGCGACCTCTACCGCTGGCTCGCGCGCCCGACACCGGAGATCCAGCCCAGTGTCGCGACGGCGAAGGAGAATTTCTTCGGCGTGCGCGGCCTGCACGGCCTCGTCTGGGAGTGGGTCGCCGATTTCAACACCGCGATGGTCACCGGCGAATCGCGCGCCGACACCGGCCTCGACCGCGACCTCTTCTGCGGCGCCGGCGCCGCCGGCTCGACCGACACCAGCGACTACGCCGCCTACATGCGCCTCGCGCTCCGCTCCTCCCTCAAGGCCCCGAACACCACGTCCTCCCTCGGCTTCCGCTGCGCCCAGGATCTCCCGCGCTGACACTCCGCCCTCCTCATCGCCCACTCACGTCCGCTCTCTCGCCATGAAAACCACGACCCCCGCCACTTGTAACCTATTAGGTTACAGTTTTCCCCTCTCTCCTCTGCGTCATCGCGGAAAGTGTAACCTAATAGGTTACACTTTCAAAAACGCCTTCGCGTGGGCGATGGTGGCGATGGTGGGGTTCGCCTTAGTGGCGCCGTCGGTGCACGCGGGGTCGTGCTGCAAGAAGCCGGCCGCGGATCCGGCGGCCGCGGCGACAGGGGCCGGCGACGGGCGCGAGTTGCCGTCCGCGGGGTTCACGCGCGATTCACTCTACCAGCTTGACGCGACCTACACCACCGACGGCGGCGGGAAGTTCACGCTCGCGCAACTGCGCGGGCGGCCAGTGCTGCTGGCGATGTTCTTTGCGTCGTGCAATTTCGCCTGCCCGCTGCTCGTGGCCGATCTCACGCGCCTGCAGGGCTCGCTGCCCGCGGCGGTCCGCGACGAGGTGGCGATCGTGCTCGTGAGCTTCGACGTCGCGCGTGACACGCCGGAGGCGCTGCGGAAATACCGCGAGGACCGCCTGCTCGGCCCGCAATGGACGCTGCTGCACGGCGACGACGACGCGGTTGCGGAACTCGCGGCCTTGCTCGGCGTGAAATACAAGCTGGAGGCGGACGGACAGTTCGCGCACTCGAACCTCATCACCGTGCTCAACCCCGAGGGCGAAATCGTCCACCAACGTGCGGGTTTGCAGGGCGGTCTGATCGAGGCCGCCGCCGCGCTCGTGCTCGCGAGCGAGCAGAAGTAAGAGACCAACACGGGTTCGCAGCGAGGGTGGTGGCGCACTTGCGCGCCACGGCTGCGAGGGCGCATGGGACCGGTTGAAAACCGGTCCTGCTAAAGGCCCGCGGGGCCGAGGGCCCTCCGGACTCAGAGCAACCCGCGCTCTTTCGACCAGCGGACGAACTCGTTTTCCAATTGGTCGAACGAGTCGATGACGAAGAGCGGGTTCTGGAAATGCCAGATGTCGTAGGCCTGTTGCGCGAGGCGCTCGGGCGTGTAGGGGATCTTCGTGACCTTGTCGGTGAGGCAGTGCTGCGTCTCGCCGTAGGAGGAGATGATGCCGTTGCCGTAGATGCGGAGGCCGCTCGGGTTCTTGATCAGGCCGAACTCGACCGTGAACCAGTAGATGCGCGTGAGGCCTTCCTCGGTGGCGGCGTCCTTGCAGTTCAACGCGGCCTGGCCGATCTTCTGGTAGAAATCGGCGAAGCGCGGGTGCACGATCATCGGCGTGTGGCCGAAGATGTCGTGGAAGCAGTCCGGCGCGGGCGTGTAATCGAGCTCGCTGCGGGCGCGGATGTAGTCGGTCGAGGGGAAGACGCGGTTGGCGAGGTAGGAGAAGAAGTCGTGCGCGTCGAGCAGGCCGGGCGTGCGGCAGACGCGCCAACCGGTGCATTTTTCGAGTTTCCGCGAGACCTCGGAGAGGCGCGGGATGCGATCGCGATCGAGGTCGAGCGTGCGGAGGCCGGTGATGTATTCATCCGCGGCGCGGCCGGGCAGGAGCGTCTCCATGCGCGCGTAGAGTGTCTTCCAGACGTCCTGTTCCTCGGCGGAGTAATTCGGGTAGAGGCACTCGTCGCCGACGGGGAGCGGGCCGGTCATCTTGTGCGGGATGCAACGCGGGTCGCTGCCGTCCTGGGTCGGGGTCTCCGGGTGGTCGGTCGTGGCGGTGGGAGTCATGGCAGAAGGGGGTGGCGGAACTGGTAGCGATTTTCGCCGCGGAATCTACCGCAAAGGCGGCGTTTCATCCGAACGGAGTAGGGTGGTCTGCTGCCTCGGCCTAGCGAGTGACTCTCAATCGAAAGAACAACCGGGGCGTCGAGCTCCGCGGATAACGCGCTCGCCACATCTCCATACCGTCGGCGCCCGACACGAATGCGTGCGCGACTCCGGTGGACGTCCACTGGGTCAGATCGGTCGAGACCTCCACGGCATAGGTGACGTCGGGCCGGTCGGCCGGCCGTTCGTAGTGGTAGATCCAATCCGTCGCGTCGGTGGTGAGGACGGGAGAAGGCATTCCGCCCGGATTGGCGATGGAAATCCCCAGCGCATACTTCACGAGATTGGGCCAGCCATCCGCCGTCGGAGCTGCGCCCGGTCCGCTGATGGCCTCCTGAGTCCAATTCGCCGGGGAGAAATTCTCCATCCGCCAGTGGTCATAGCTCATCCGGACGATCACCGTGCGTTCGAGTGGTGTGGCTGCCGCGTAGTCCGCGTTGCCCTCTTGGATCGCGCGCACGGTCACGATGCCCACGTCGGAAAAAATAAGACTGGCGCTGTCGAGCGTGACTGGTCCTGTCACGACGGTGAATCCCACGGCCAGTCCCGAGGTGGCCGTCGCACTCAATCCCAGCGGGATCAGTTGAAACAGGATTTCTTCCGGCGGCGCAAAGGCGATGGATTGAGCCAGCTTCGCCAGCACCGTGAGCGCGAGTTCATCCGACCATGCGCCATAGCCGCCCCGGATGATCGCCGTCGTGTCTGCCGTCACGGCGCCCGCGGTGGCGATTCCGGCGGTGCTGATCGCGGCCACCGGACCCGATGTCACGCTCCACGTCACCCGGTTCGGGTCGAGCACCAGCGTGGTGCCGTCGTCGAGCAGTTGGGTTGCGGTCAACAAAAGTTGCGTGCCGGTGCGCACCGAAAGCGCCGGTGCCGCCACCTGAAGCGAGACCGCTTCATACAGCTGGCCGACAAATCCGGAACGAATCGTCAGTGCCTCCGCCGTGAGTGAAGTCTCGGGCGAAAAGACCCCGAATCCGCCCTGCTGGGCGTAGTTTGCCGTCGTGGAATATCCGCCGCCCGCGGCGACGGTCTCCATCGTCACTTCGTAGGCCGCGCTGCTGCGCGAGTTGCCGTGCAGCGAACCGCCCAGACCGAGCGCCAGCGCCAGCCACGCAGCCCAACGGCCAGCCAGCCAGTCGTTGCGGGAGATCCCCGCAAGGAGAGTGGGGGTGCGTTCGGACACGAACGCTTTGTAAGCAGATTATTCGGGCGAGGTCGACGTGGCTTTCTTGCTCCGCGGAGGGCGGAGCGGAAATAGGGTTTGGCTCGCGCCGTCGCCTTTGGCAGCGTGCCGGTCGTCGCGGGTCACTGCGGCGACCGACTCATGAAAACGCGCACCTGTTTGCTCCTCGCCGTGCTCGGTCTGATTGTCGCCGGACTGCGGGCCGAGGTGCCGCAACTGCTCAGCTACCAAGGCCGCGTTGCCGTCGGCGGGGTCAACTTCACCGGTGCGGGCCAATTCAAATTCGCCCTCGTCGACGCCGCAGGCACGACCACCTATTGGAGCAACGATGGCACGAGTGTGGCCGGCGGTGCGCCCACCGCCGCGGTCACAGTCGCCGTGAACGGCGGGCTCTACTCCGTGCTGTTGGGCGACACGACGCTCGCCAACATGACCGCGGTAAGTCCGACGGTTTTTTCCCATCCGCATGTGAGGTTGAGGATTTGGTTCAATGACGGGACCAATGGATTCCAACTGCTCACGCCCGACCAGCGCCTTGCCGCCGTGGGCTACGCGCTGGTGGCCGCCACGGTGGCCGATGGCGCCATCACGGCGGAAAAATTCGCGCCGGGCAGCGTGGGCGCGGGCTCGCTCACCAACACCGGGGTCGCGGCCGGCACCTACACGGCGCCCACCATTGCGGTCGACGCGCAGGGTCGCATCACCAGTGCCGCGAGCAACACCACGCTATTCACCCGCGTCACCACGCTGGAGGCAGCCGTGGCGGACCTCGACACGGCCCAAGCCGCATTTGTCACAAACACTGCGCTTGCCACCACGCTCGCCGATTACGCGCAGACCGGGGCCAACAACACTTTCACTGGCGAAAACACCTTTGCGAATGCGCAGGGCACTTTCTCCGGCAAGATCCGGCCTGCAGGCAACACGGACGCGGCCGCTCCCGCCAACGCCGGCACGCTGCGCTACGAGAGCGCGAGCGGGACTCTCGCTTTTAGCAACGGCACGTCCTGGCGCACCCTGCCGATGACGGCGGTGCGTTCCGCCTCCGGCACCGTCGCCCACGGCGGCGCACTGGGTTTAGTGGCCACGGATACCCCGGTCACTTCCCCTTTTCCCACCGTCACCGTTTGGGTGGAACTCAACGCCAGCACAGTTCGCATCGCCAACGCCGACCGGAACGGCAACGGCGACCCCTCGTATCTCATTACGTATAACCGACAGACCGGCCAAGTGAGTGTGACCAACAACTCCGGGCTGACCCAGGTGCTCCACGTCACGGCGCTGGTGCAGTGACGCCGAATGTCGTGCTGGCGGAATGCAGGCGGCGTAGTCCGTCTCCAGATTCAGAATTTCCCGGCGAAGGGGGCGCGGGCGTCGCGGGCGAGGGCGGCGCCGCTGCCGGCGGGGGCCACGAGTTCGATCCAACTCGCGGGCTTGAAGAAGTCCTCGCTGGCGAGGTTGCCGAGCTGGATGTCGTAGTGGAAATCGTAGTTGCCGTTGAAGGTGACGCTCGCGCCGATGACCGCGCCGTCGAAGCGTCCGCTGCTGCCGCCGCCGCGGAGCTGGATGTCGGCGTTGGGCGCATAGACGAGGCCGGAGTAGGCGGCGTTGCCGCGGAGGTCGAATTGCTGCGCGCCGAGCGTGGCGGTCTGGGCCTGCGTGCGCGTGCCGTAGAGGGTCATGCGCGGCGGCGAGCTGGTGCTGTTGACGGCACCGTTGCCGGAGATGCTCAGGTTGCCGGCGACGTAGAGCGCGAGTTCGGGCGTGCTGCCGGAGTTGATCACGAGCGAGCCGCTGCCGCCGCCGATGCTGACGTTGCCGCTGACGACGAGGTCGACGGGGCCGTCGATGGTGAGCGTGGTGTTGTTGAGGTTGATCTCGGTGGCGCTGTAGAGATAGCGGCCGTCGGGGCCGGGCGTGTCGCCGGCGCGCGGCAGGGTGAGGGCGGTGCCGACGGCGCCGAGCGCGGCCGCCATGCCGGTGGGGGCTACGGCGTCGGGGATGTTGTAGGAGAAATCCGTGCGCACGCGGCTGGGGTCGATGTTGTTGGTCAGGCTTGGCGGCGACGTGGAGCCGAGGACGGAGCCCGTGGGGCCGACGACGGGCTGGCCGCCGCCGGTGGCGACGGCGCCGAAGACGTCGGCGTTGTTGATGCTGAGGCCGCCGTTGGAAGTGTGGTTCGTGGCGACGGTGGCGCGGTCGAGGCGGTTGGTCGTCGCGTTCCACGGGCCGACGGAGGAGTCATAGGCGTCGATGCCGACGCGGCTGCCGTTGAAGGTGACGGTGCCTTTGGCGACGATGGCATTGGCCCAGGTGGTGCGGCGCTGCGCGGCGACGCGGAGCTGCTTGATCACGGGTGACTGGCCGGGGAGGAGCACACGGCCGAGGGCGACGATGACGGGCGTGTTGGTCGCGGGGGAGTCGATGCGGAGGTGGATCTCGCCGCTGCCTTGCGAGAGGGAGAGGCCGCTGGTGACGCTGCGCACCATCGCGCCGGTGCCGTCGCCGGCGTCGGCCCAGCCGCGGGTGCCGTCGACCCACCCGTTGTTGAGCGCCCACATGGCCTCCTCGATCCCGGCCTCGGCGAGGTTGAGCGCGACGCTCTGGTAATAGGAGCGCGTGGCGAGGCGCTGCTCCTGCAGGCCGCGCACGAAGAGGTGCGAGGCGATGACCGCGACGACGGCGGCGAGGAGCAGCACGGTGATGAGCGCGGAGCCGCGCTGCCGCTCAATGCGCCGTGGGCTTGGCGCGGAGCGTGTATTGCGCGGAGATGACATATTGCGACGTGGAGGTGAACGACACGCGCCGCACGATGCGGAGCGAGAGCTGCACCTGCTTCAATTCGGCGAGGGAGGCGGTGACGGCGTTGTTGCTGTTGAGGTAGCGGAAGGCGAATTCGGTGACGTTGCGCACGATGATGCGTTCGCTGCCGCCGGCCTCGCGCACGCAGCTGTCGGTGGCGGCGTCGAATTCGTAGGTCACATCCTGCGTGCCGCCGGAGGTGTTGACCGGCACGGTGAGCGTGAGGCTGGTGCCGGTGAAGTTGGTGACGGCGGAGGCGCTTTTGGCGTCGCGGCCGAGCAGCTCGAGCAGCTCGCGCGCGTCGGCGTTCATGGTGTTGTAGTTCGCGAGCGACTGTTCGCCCTGCACGAGAAAGACGAACGAGCTCAGCACCGCCGTCATGAGCAGGCCCAGCAGCGAGGTCGACAGGAGCACCTCGATGAGGGTGAGGCCGCGCGCGGCGCGGCGGGCGATGGTTGGCTCAGAAGCCGACATAGATGTAGTCCGAGAGTCCCTTTTCGGCGAAATAGGTGCGCGCCGAGCGCGTGAACGGCACGCCGGCCTCCTGCCACGTGAGCGTGATTTCGAGCGCCGTGAGGCCGAGCTCGGTCGCGCTTGACGGATGCAGCGTGGTGAACCGCGCCTGGAGCGACATCGTGCGGGTGAACTCGCTGCCGAGCAGCTCGGTGTTGATGCTGGAAGTGAAGTCGACCGGTTGCGCCGCGGCGGCGTAGGCCTGGATCACGGCGTAGTTCTTCAACCGCAGGTCCTCGACCGACGACTGCAACACCTGGCTCGCCAGCGTGATCATGCGCGCGTGGTTGGTCAGGTTCATGCCGCGCGAAACCGACGCGACGGCACCGAGCACGACGAACGACAGCAGCGTCGCGGCGATGAGCACCTCCATGATCGTCACGCCGCGGGAGCGACGGCGGGTGGAGTCCGGACGGGATCCGGAGCGGAGCGGAGAGGAGGCGAGGCGGGATGCCGACATGGGTGACCGCCGACAGGCTGAACCCGCGAGGCCCGTCAGGTCAAAACGAGTCGCGCCGGAGGGGCAGGAGCAGCGGTTTTTCCCGAGTTATTCATGTCTCCCGTCCGTTCGGCTCTAGTGTGCGGCGGTGGGGTTACCCGTGGCTTTGGGGCTCGCCAGCGGCGCCGGGCGGCAATGAATCTTTTCTCGTGAGCGAGCCCGAGCCCCAGCACCCGTGGAACCGGCACTATGCCGCCGGGGGCGGTTCGCGTCCTCCGGTGAGCCGCGTGCTGCGCAGCGGCAAAACCGCCACGCCCTTCGATCCACCGCCGCACGGCCTCGGGGCCGACGATGTGCCCGAGGACGGCCGCCTGATCGGCCTGCCCGAAACGCCGCCGCCCGCCGCGCGGCCACCGGTCGCGCCACCCGCAACGGCGAACGCCGGCAGCGGCACACCGCAGAAGATCGTGGATTGGTCCGCCGTGCCCGAGGTGCAGCTCATCACCGCCACCGCGACCGAGCAGGTGCGCGTGGAGACGGAGGCGCGGCGTTGGCAGGATGCATGGAAGATTCTCCGCACGCTTGGCCTCGTCGTCGCGGCCGGGATCGCGCTCGTGAGCGGCTTCGAGCTCGCGCAACGCGTCTTCAACGCGCGTCCGTCCGAGTCGCGCCTCGCCGCGGTCGGTGCGGGAGTCGCGGCGGAGTTGTGGCGCGAGTTCGATTCGCCCGCGCGCCCGCTCCGCATCGACGGCACGGAGCTGCGCTCCGTCGCCGTGCTCGATGCGCGCCGCGCCGATTACCGGCTGACCGTCACCCTGCGCCTGCGTGCGCCGCTCTACGGGCCGGCCGATTCGAACGGCGCGCAAGGCTACCTCGATCTCCAGCGCGCCGTGGCGCAGGCGCACGACCGCGTCATCGGCGAGCGGCTGTATCTCGACACGCCGGCGCTGGCCACGCCGCCCGTGCTGCCGCCGTTGATCGCGCAGACGCATCGCGCGGGCGAGCGGCTCGTGATCGAGCTGCCGGTCGCGGCGACGCGCGCCCTGTGGGGCTGGCGGTTGGAGCCGGAGCTTGCGCGGCGACGCGTGGCGTCGCCGGTCTTCACCGGGGACATCCTCGCGCGCCAGCCGGCGCCGCATCTGGTCTTCGGCACAACGGCGGCGCGCGAACCGATGCGCACCGCGATGCGCGAGGCGCGCGACTACGTTATTGCCGTGCAACGCGCGGTGTCCCTGCGCGGGCGGACGGTGCGGTTCGAGACGCCGGAGTGAGGGACGGCTCAGCGATTGAGCAGAGCCGCCACGCGGGTGCGGCCGCGGACGCCGAGCTTGGTGAAAATGGCGGCGAGCTGCGTCTTGATCGTGAGCGGGCTGCGGCGGAGCTCGGCGGCGATCTCGGCGGTGCGCAGGCCTTCGCGCACGCGCATCGCGACCTCGCGTTCGCGCTCGGACAGGCGCGCGAGCAGCGCGACCGCTCCGGGCGAGAGCGGGCGGTGGCGGTCGCCGCGCGGGCGACGGTAATCCAGCTGGATGTGGAACGCATGGCCGGCCTCGGCGGCGCGGGCTTGCTGCAACTTGATGCGTGCGTGCAGGCCGCGGACGTTGTCGGAGACGACCTTGACCGGATCGGCGGTGGGGTCGGCGAGGAGTTGCGCGCAGGCCTCGGCGAGGACGGGCGGGACCTTGAAGGCGCTGCGGGCGCGCAGGGCGGCGGCGTGACGTTCGCCGTGGTTCCAGACGGCGCAGGCGCGCGCGGCCTCCTCGTTGAACCAGAGCGGCTGGCCCTGCGCGTCGAGCAGCAGCAGGCCGACGGGCACGTCCTCGAGCATCGTCAGCACGTGGT
>CAYYVB010000057.1:0-9478 GCA_964475035.1 uncultured Opitutaceae bacterium
TCTGGCTCGCGCTGCAGATGGTGAAGACGGTGTTCCGCTTCCAGCGCGCGAACCGCAAGTGATCCGCCGCCCGCCGGCGGCCCCTCCCCTTTGGCCGGCTCCTCCTCCACGCCCCGCCCCCGCACGTCCGTCGCCGCGGAGGATTACCTCGAGAAGATCGAGCAACTCATCTCGCGCAAGGGCTACGCCCGCGTGGTCGACATCGCGACGGAGCTGAAGATCTCGCAGGCCAGCGTCACGGCCATGGTGCAGAAACTCGATGCCGAGGGCTTCGTCAAATACGAGAAATACCGCGGCATGGTCCTGACCAGTTCCGGCCTCGAGGTCGCCCGCCGCATCGCGCACCGGCACCAGTTGCTCACGGAGTTCCTCCGCGTCATCGGCGTATCCGACGAACAGATCATCTACGACGACGTCGAGGGCATGGAACACCACATCAGCCCCGAGACCTTCGCCGCCATCGAGGCGCTGACCCGCTACCTCGAAAAAAACCCGGCGATCGTATCAAAGGCCGCCGCGGCCAAAAAGTAAGCCGCGTGCCCGGTGGTGCGCGGACGGAGTCCGCGCCGAGTCGCGCCGGCACCGGACTAATTCGAGGACTGCTGCCCATCACCAGCCTCACCCCGTTACGATCGTCGCCTGCGGAGCGAGCGCCCTACCCGCCCAACCCGGCCCGGCTGCATTGCGCTTGATACGCAACAATTCCAGTCCGCACGCCCCAAGAACACCGCCGGCGCTCCGTCACACTCGGTGCATTACACCGTCGCGGCTCCCCAGGTATATTTGCGTAATACGCAAATTTGCCTGGGGAGCAGGCGCAGAGTGAAGCACGATGGCGACAACGCCGGTTGCGACGCTTGCGCGCATCCGGCAAGGCGGCATGGCGCGTAGTCATGGCGCATGTCCGACTCTCCTCGCATCGCTCTCGTCCTCGGCGGCACCGGCGGCATCGGGTCCGCCCTCGCGCGCCGGCTCCACGCCGACGGCTGCCAGGTCGTCCTCGCCGCGCGCGATCCGCAGCGCCTCGCCGCACTCGCGGCCGAACTAGGCGCCGACTCGGTCCCGACCGACGCCACGGATCCCGCCGCGGTCGAAGCGGCGGTCGCCTTCGTCGTCGAGCGCCACGGCCGGCTCGATGCGGCGGCGAATTGCGTCGGCTCGATCCTCTTGAAACCCGCGCACCTCACCTCGCCCGAGGAATTCGCGCGCACGATCTCCCTCAATCTCGGCACGGCGTTCAACCTCGTGCGCTCCGCCGCGAAGGTGATGGTGCGGCAAGGCGCCGGCAGCATCGCCCTCGTATCGTCGGTCGCCGCGCAGCGCGGGCTGGTCAGCCACGAGGCGATCGCCGCGGCGAAGGCCGGCATCGAGGGCCTGACGCGCAGCGCCGCCGCGAGCTACGCGCGCCAGGGCGTGCGGGTGAACTGCGTCGCCCCCGGCCTCGTGCGCACGCCGCTCGCGTCCGCGTTGACGGCCAATGAGGCCGCATTGAAGGCCTCGACCGCGCTCCATCCGCTCGGCCGCATCGGCGAACCGGACGAAGTCGCGCGCGCCCTGGCCTGGCTGCTCCATCCGGAGCAGAGCTGGATCACCGGTCAGGTGCTCGGCGTCGACGGCGGCATGGCGCACGTGCAGTCGCGGTGAACATTATCGACCGGGTGCAGCCGGCCCAACTTACGTTCACAGGTAGTGCGGCAGCTCGGCGCGGAAATACTCGACGGTCCGCTCCACCGCCTCGCGCACGCTGGTGCGCGGTTTCCAGCCGGTGAGCTTCCGGAATCGACGGTCGTCGGCGTAGTAGTCGCCGATGTCGATTTTCTTCCGGTCGCGCGGGAAGGCGCGCACGACGTAGCGTCCGCCGCCGGCCGCGGCGACCACGAGGTCGGCGAGTTCAATCAGGTTCACGCGGCGCGGACCGCCGAGGTTGAACACGCCGCCTTCCGTGCCGGGCGTGATCGCCGCGAGCAGGAACGCCTGCACGGCGTCGTCGACGTAGGTGAAGTCGCGCAATTGTTCCCCGCCCCAGACCTCGAAGGGATCGCCGCTGAGCACGTGCTTGATCCACACGCCGAGGAAGGTCTGGCGCGCGTCCTTCACGCGCATGCGCGGGCCGATGGTGTTGGTCAGGCGCAACACGGTGCTGCGGATGCCGTGCACCTCGCTGTAGAGCAGGTGGTATTGTTCGCCGGCGAGCTTGTTGATGCCGTTGACGTCGACCGGACGCAACGGATGGCGCTCGTCGACGGGCAGGTATTCGGGGCGGCCGTAGATCTGGCGCGTGCTGGCGAAGACGACCCGCAGGCGCGGGTTGTGCCGGCGGCACGCCTCGAGGATCGAGAGCTGCGCGCGGCAGTTGATCTCGAGGTCCGTGTCGGGATCGGACATCGAATCCATGTGGCTTGTCTGCCCGGCGAGGTTGAAGAGAAAATCCTGGCCGCGCAGGAGCGATGGCAAACGCGCCCGGTCACGCACGTCGGCGACGTGGATCTTCACGCGGCCGGTGATGCCGGCGAGGTTGTGGCGGAGGCCGCCGTATTCCGGGATGAGCGCGTCGACGATCGTCACCTTCGCACCGAAGCCGACGAGCGTGCGCGCGAGGTTGGAGCCGATGAAGCCAAGCCCGCCCGTGATGAGCACGCGACGGCCGGAAAAAGCGCGGCGGAAACGCACGTTGCTCATGCGCGGACGACGGGCCGCCGACCCGCGACGAACACAGAGCTGCCGAGCGGCGAGGCGACGCCGGCGCGCATCCAGGAAAATTCCAGCCAAGCCATGCCGGCGAACATCGCTTCCACCGGTGCGGGATACAAGCGCACATCGCTGGTGGGCGAGGCGGGCTTGAGGAGCTTGCGTCGCGCGGCGATGAGCGGGAGCGCGGGCAGGTTGGCGTAGGTCGCGAAATCGACGGTCAGCCCCGCGGCGCGGAACAAGGCCACGAGCTCGGGCCGCGTGTAGCGGTGCTTCGTCTCGCAGGTGTCGTCGTGATACGACCACAGCCAGCGGAACGCCGGCACATTGACCAGCACGGCCCCGCCGGGCCGGACGCAACGGGCGAATTCGCGGAGCGCCTGGCCGCCGTCCTCGACTTGGCAGACGACGTCCGCGGAAACGATGGCGTCAAACTTCTGGTCCTCGAACGGCAGCTCCGTGATCGAGCCCTCGACGATCTCGACCCCCGTGCGCAGGCGCGCGAGTTCGCAGGCGCGCGGCGAGAAATCGAGTCCGGTCGGACGCCACAGCGGATTGGCCGCGCGCAGGGACTTGATCAACCCGCCTGTGCCGCAACCCGCATCGAGCACCTCCGCCGGGCCGGGGCGGAGCGCGCGGCGCAGCCAGTGCGCGATGCGGCGGTTGAGGGCGTGGAAATACCACATGCGGTCCTCGACCTCGGCGAGTTTGCGGTATTCGTCCAGTTGCATGGGCAGGCGGAGTTTTTGCCCCTCAGCGGGGCTGGCGATGCAAAAAGCGCCCGCTTGCCACCTCGCCGCCTCCTGCCATGAGAGGACCGTGACCTCGCCGGCTCCCGCGCTTCTCCGTCCCGGCACGCTGCTCCGCTACGGCGTGTCGCTCGGCGTGCTCGGCTGGATCGCGTCGCAGGTGGAATGGCGGCAATTCGGGGGCTTGCGCGGACTCGACTGGCCGCTCGCGTTCGCGGCGGCGGCAGTCGCGGGGCTCGCGTATCCCCTGCAAGCGTGGCGCTGGCACCGGTTGCTCGGCGCGTTGCAGATCGCCCTGCCGGCGCGCGTGGTGCACGCGGTGTTCTGGGTCGGGAATCTCTACAATTCCTTCCTGCCCGGCGGCGTGGCCGGCGACGGCGTGCGCGTTTACCGGCTCTGGCCCGCCGTGCCGGCGCAGCGCGCAGCGCTGATCGCCAGCGTGATCGCGGACCGGTTGCTGGGCTTTGGTGCGCTCCTCGCGTTGGCGGTGGTGGCGCTCGGGGCGCACCTGCTCGCGCACGGCGGCGGAGCGGAGTTGGAATTTCTCCTCGCCGCGAGCCTCGGTGCGCTCGGCTTGCTGGCCGCGGCGATGCTCTGGTTCACGCACACCCGCGCGTGGGCCGGTCTGGCGGGGCGTGTGCTCGGCGCGGAGCAAACCGAGGCCCTGCTCAAGGCGGCGACAACGCTGCGCGCCGACGGCGGCACCCTGCTCGTGGCCGCGGCCGCGAGCGTGGGCGTGTGGTTGCTGGACTTTCTCTCGCTCTGGCTGCTCGCGAGCGCCGCGGGACTGACCGTCGATCCGCTGGTCATGAGCGTGGCAGCGGCGGCGGCTTATGTCGCGGCGACGCTGCCGCTCAGCATCGGCGGGCACGGTGTGCGCGAGGGTGCGCTCGTCGTCGTGCTCGGCTGGCTCGGTGTCACCGGTGCCGCACCGGTCGGCCTGCTCGCGCTCGCGTTCTGGGCGGTGACCGTCGGATGGAGCCTCGCCGGGGCGGCGGGCCACCTGGTGCCGGTGCCGGCGGCGCGCACCTGAAGCGACGCCAGCCGCGCGGCTCAGCGCGCGGGCGCCGGATCCGCGGCGAAGATCAGTTCGCTCAAGGCCACGCCGAGCTCCCTCCCGTCGCCGGGAACGGCGACCGGCGGGGAGAGCAACTCCCAGCGTAACACGCTGCGACCCGGCGGCAGCACGACGCCGCGCCAGACGATCTCGCGCGCGGCCTCGCCGACTTCCTGGGCGCCGAGATCATGGGAGCCCGCCTGCAAGCGGAGCGAGTTCGCGGCGATGGCGCGGACGCGCAGCCGCAGCGTGCCGGTGACGGCGGTCGTCGCGGGGTTGTCGATCTCGAGCTCGGCGGCGCGCCGGCTCCAGCGCCAGCGGTCGAGCAATCGGCCCTCGGCCGCATGCCAACCCGCGCCGAAGCCAAGGCGCACGAAACCCGGCGCACCTACGCGCACGGCGTGAAACTGGCCGTTGAGGCCGACGAAGTCAGCCGGCGCCGCCGGCATCGCCCGCAGGAGCGAGTCGCTCAGGTCCCACTCGCCCCGCAAAGGCGTGTTGAGCCGCGCCTCGTAAGTGTGCGTGAGGAAATACTGCGGCCGGCGGAGCAGGAATTGGTTGGCCCACAGGCGCGACCAAAAGTCCTCCACCCGGAGGTTGATCGCCGTGACCGCCGGCATCGACTCCAGACGCTGCACCTCGACCAGCGGAGCCTCGACCCTCAGCGGCGGCAGGCGCATTTGGGCCGCCGCGCGCGCGGCACCCCACAGATTCAAGGCGACCACCACCGTCAACCCCACTGCCACGACCCGACCGCCGAGCCCTCCGGAGCGACGGCCGCAGCGGGCGGCCCAGGCGCACATTCCCGCCAGCAAGCCGGGAAAGAACACGGAGATGAGCTTGTAGGCGTCGTAACTGGCATTCGCGCGCGTCGCGCTTTCCGCGACGAGCAGCGCCCAACCGGCCACGACCGGGGCGACGAGTGCGAGCGCCATCACGACGCGGCGCGGGCTGGTCCGGAAGAGCCGGATCACTCCGTAAGCGAACGCCGCCACGGCCAGCGTCTCGGCCGCGACGCGCGCCATCGTCGTCCAGCCCCGTAAATCCACCTCCGCCACCGCTCCGAGCCACGCCGCCGGACCGAGCAGTGGCACCGGCCAGCCGAAGTCGTATTGCTCGAACAACTGGAACCGTTCCACGAAACCGGCGAACCGGCCCCAGAAGATCACCACGCACGCCGCGACCGCCGCCGCGACCCAGCCGATGAGCCGCGGCCAGTGCCGAACACTGCGCCGCTGCACCGCATCGAACAAAACCCATGCGGCCGCCGGCGCGAACGCGACGGTGAGGATGAAATTGTAGCTGCCCGCCAGCAGCCACAGCGCCGCGAACAACACGACGCCCAGCCGCAGCGATTCCCGCCGGTCGCGCGCGCACGCGATGACCGCCACCGTCAGCACGGCGATGCCGTGCGCCGCGTAAAGCTGGCCGAGCGCGCCATGGTGCACGGCGTAGGCGCTCAAGGGCGAGAATCCATACACGGCCGCCACGGCCAGCCGCGCGCCGGCGCCGAGCCCGACCCCGCGCGCCAGCAGCAGCACGAGCGGGACGTTGAGCAGCAGCAGGACCACGCCGTTCACGCTGACCAGTTGGTAGGGCTCCAGCCGCAGCAGCGCCGCCTGATGCGCGAGCAGCGCGGACGGCGTGAAATGATTCAACCGCTGCCAGTAGGCGAAGAAAGTCTCCGCCGAGCCGACGCGCGTGACCTCCGGCAAGCCCATGAACCCCTCGCGGCTCTCCGACGAAAACTCGCGGAAGACCCGCGCGCCCGCCGCGTAATCCGCATGATCGCAGCTGCCGAGCGACGACGAGGTCAGCGTCCAGCCGCCGCGTTGCGCCATCGGCCAGAGCAGCGAGGCTCCGATCGCCATCAACAACAGCGCCGTCGGCCAGGCGCGCCGCAAATCGGCCCACCGGCGCCGGACGCCGGCGCGGCCTTCGCGCCGCACGGCCCATGCGAGCAGCGCCAGCGGCAGCAGCTCGCTCGGCCACGCGTAGCTGTCCGTGCCGGGCCACGCGGTCTGCGCGCCGAACCAGACCACGGCCGATTGCAGGGCGAGACCGAAAACGGGGGCGAAGATCCACCACGCCGCCCGCCAGCGCCGCGGCAGCACGAGCCAGCTCAAGCCCAGTCCCCAAAAGACCGTGTGCAGCAGCAGCAGGCCGGCGACCAAGTAATACAACATGCGGGTCCGATTACGGCCGGGCGCGCGCGCTTGGGAAGTGAAAAAGGGCCGCCGGAGTTCCCGATTTACTTCCCCGGAGGCGCTTCCGATAAAGGACGCCGCGCGCATGTCCCGCCACCGCCCCAAGTTCACCGGCCTGTTCCACGACGATGTGGTGACCGACTCGTATTGGATCCGCGAGGCCGGCACGCTCGAGCTGCCTCCGCTCATCGGCGTGGAGGAACTGCGCGTTACCGGCGCGGTGCTGCCCGCCGATGCCGCCGACCCGACGTCGGCGGGCGACCTCGGGCTGACCGTGCGTTGCGACGGCGCGACCGTGTTCTCCGCGCGCGCGCTGCCCGTCGGGCCGTTCGAATTCCGCTGCCCCGCCCCGGCCGGGACGGACGCGACGCCGCACCGGCTCGAGTTCACGCTGCACGGCGTGGCCGGCTCGAATTTCCTCGCGTGGCTCGGCCGCCTGAGCGGGCTCGGCGCGCTGCAACCCTGGCGCAAGCAGGCGCGCAACCGCCGCCTGCGGATCGCGCGCGTCGAGACGGGCGGCGACAAGTGCGGCAGCCTTGGCGGCGAGGTGCTGTTCGATTTCTCCAACCGCGCCTCGCCGTGGAACGCGACCTTCGCGCGCCGCCACCTCCGGCTCGGCGCGAATGTCGTCGGCTATTTCCGCGCCGATCTCGGCATCGGCGAATCCGCGCGCTGCATGGCACGCGCGATGGAGGCCGCCGCCCTGCCCCACGCGCTCGTCGACCTGCGCCTGCCCTGCAAGAACCCGATGGGCGACACGACCTTCGCGGCGCGCCTGCAGGCGGACAATCCGCATCCGGTGAACATCGTGCACGTCGACCCGCCCGGCATGCGCGACCTCGACCACCATCACGGCCGCGGCTTCCGCCGCGGGAAACGCACCATCGGCTACTGGGCGTGGGAGCTGCCGGAGTTTCCCGACGCGTGGCTCCATTTCTCCGATTATTGCGACGAGGTGTGGGCGCCGTCTCATTTCGCCGCCGCCGCGATCGCGGAAAAGTTGCCGGTGCCGGTGCTGACCATGCCGCATGCCATCACGCTCGAGCGGCCGACGGGCGACACGCGCGCGCAGTTCGGGCTGCCGGCGGACAAGTTCCTCTTCCTTTTCCTCTACGACCTGAACTCCTACTCCGCGCGCAAGAATCCCGGCGCGGTGCTGGCGGCGTTCCGCCGCTCGGGTCTGGCGGAGCGCGGCGCCGCGCTCGTCATCAAGGTCCACAACGCCGCGGGCAACCCCGAGGATTTCGCGCGCCTGCGCGCCGAGGCGGCCACGCTGCCGGGGACGACGCTCATCCCCACGACCCTGACCCGCCGCGAGCTCACGGCGCTCGAGCAAGCGTGCGATTGCTTCGTCTCGCTCCACCGCGCGGAGGGCTTCGGCCTCGCGGTGGCGGAGTGCATGTATCTCGGCAAGCCGGTCATCTCCACGGACTGGTCGGCGACGTCCGAGTTCGTCACCGCGGAGAACGGCTGTCCGGTGCGCGCCTCGCTGGTGACGCTGGACCGCAACCACGGCCCCTACGCCAAGGGCCAGGTCTGGGCCGAACCCGACATCGATCACGCCGCGGAGTGGATGCAGCGCCTCTGCGCCGACCGCACGCTGGCGGCGCGGCTCGGTGCGGCCGGCCGCCGCACGATCGAGGAAAAATTCTCGCCCGCCGCGATCGGCGCGCGCTACCGCCGCCGCCTCGAGGCGATCGCGGGTTGGTGATCGGTTGAAGAGGCCAAAAAGCTTTATTCTCGCTCGAGAATTACTTTGGAGGCTCGCAAGCCCAGCATCCGCCAGCCACCGCCCGGAGAGCGGCGCGGAGCCTCCCCCTCCAAGTGCAGCGCATTGATGCCTGAAACCAACAGGGTCGGCTCGACCGCTATGCTCTGCCGCCCGGGGGAGAAGTGCGCGTCGACCAACTTCCGCGACCCATGCCAGAGCACCACGCGCTGTCCGTGTGGCAACTCGAGTTCCAGACTGAGGTGTGCCTTGCGCGGTGTCGGGTGTGGATTGAAATAGAGCAGGACAGATGGTTTCGCCGTCCAACGCACACCCTCGATCCGGCGGTTTTGCCAACCGCGTCCGGGAGTCAAGGAACTGGCCTCCGGCAGACTCGGCTCCGGGGCGGGATGCAGCGCTACAACAACCTGAGCCCCTTGCGGACTGATCCATTTGCGGGTGTAACCCGCTTCGCGCAGTTCCTCGAGCAGCCGGTCGCCGCCGTCCTCGAAGGCGAGCCGATTGAAATACAAGGCAGCAAAACCATGCTCCTCCAACCGCTGCACGAGTTGCAGCGGCTGGAGTCTTTCGATCTCTGTCTGCCAACGACCGCGCGGTCGAAATTTCGGGACGCCATAGCTGAATCGGAGCGTCTCTGTGGCCAGGAACGGCCGGAAATGGTCATAGTCCCCCAGCCTCCATGGTGGCGCCACCTCCGGAAATCCCAAGACCGGCAACTGGAACACCAGCGCCCCCGCTCCCAGATCGCGCTCCAAGATGCTTCCCCAAGTTCGGTCAGATTCAAAACGACGCAGAATCTCCTGCTCGTTGGCGGGGCTGCCAGGCCGCGGCAATTGGTCCAGCAAACCCAAGCCCGCGAGTGCCACTGCCGCCAATGCACAGCGCCAGCGCGGCCAACCCGCGGTGGCACGCGACAATCTGACGACCAGAAACACCAGCAATATGGCGGCGATGAAAACCCCGATGCGGTTCGTGGCGCGAAACAGGAACAGGCCGGTGAAAAATGCCAAAATATTCGTGAGGCCTCCCACCGTGGCGAAGGCCATCA
>CAYYVB010000057.1:9488-12885 GCA_964475035.1 uncultured Opitutaceae bacterium
GCCGCCCAATCCGCGCCGGCCCCGGCAAACGCTGGCCGCGGAGCAAACGCGGCAGGCTGGCCACGATCAGCCAGAGCAATGCCGTGATGCCGAAGATGCCGAGGTAAGGGTGCATTGCCTCGCCCCGCCATTCCGACCAGCGCCCGTAACGCTGGCCGAGAAACGCCAGCAGATCGATCCGGTGCTCCGAGGGCGGGATCAATAGCTCGAGCGGTTTCAAGGCATATTGCTCTGTTCCCCCGTAGTTCCGCTGCAGGAGCGGCATGGCTTTGTCTGCGGGGTCGGCCAACCAATAGTCGATGTTCAACAGGAAGAACACCAGCAGGGCGGTGAAGACGGCGACGGCGGCGACCTGCAAATTTTCGCGGCGCCGGGTCCGGAACCACTGCACGATCACCGCCCAACCCGCCAATTGGAGCCAAAAGAATAGATAATAGGTATTGTGGGCCCCGAGGACGGCACCCGCAGCGACACACCACCAGTATTCCGGGCTCCACCGCCGCACGGGTCTGGCACGGGCAATGAGCCAGCAGGCAGCCAGCCCCAGTGGCACCACCCAAGTCATCACAAAGGAAAAATGCGCCAGTCCCCGCTGGACCACCGAGGCGTTGAAGGCGAACAAGAGTGCGCCGAGCACCGCCCATGGGGTGGCCACTCTCAGCCATTTTCGCACCACCCAGAAGAAGGCCGCGGCTGCGAGCGCATAACTCACCATCAGCCCGAGGTTGCTTGCAACTGCCACTCCGCAATACCGGGCGATCTGTCCCAAAACGAAAATCTGCAGACGCTCCGGCATCGGATAGGCTGACCAATCAGCGCCATAGGGCGCACCCAGGCGCTCCACCCGTTGCGTCGTGAATGGCACCAAATCCCCCTCGGCGACAGCCTTGATCCGCGCCAGCACTTCCAGCGCATCGCCGGAATAGGCTGTCGGCCGCGACCAAGCTTCGGGCGTCAACCTCCCGGCTTGGACAGACCAAATTGCGGCCGCGAGCAAGAAGACCCAGATGACTTGGCGCAGGATCATTTTCCCGCCCACCGATGCATGGTGCCCAGCACGAGTGTATTCGACCACGCGGAGAGAAACGTCATTCCAGAGTCCTCACGCAAGGATAACCCGTGCACCGGACCGTCACCGCGACTCAGCTCCCAGCTCAGCGTCCGACCGCCGCATCCTCCAAGCGCCGGAGATCCAAGCGCAGGTTGTGGATGCTGAATGCGAGCAACCGCGGATCGCCACCCACATGCACCCCGGGTTGGTCGGTCGTGAACACGATCTCATTCCTGCCCGGATCGAGTTTCAATTCTCCGATGACCGTCGAGATGTGCTGCGCCTTTCCGAGCGTGGTCTGCCAAAGGTCTCTGCCATTCAAGCGCAGCGTGATGGAGCGATCGGCAGCAGTGGAAACTCCGAACCGCAGACGCGCTTCCACGGCAACGGGGTGCGGATTATGCAATGTCACGGCTGCTTCACCACTCGACCACATCCAATACCCGGAATCACCCCGCTCAGTGGAATACCATTGGGGCGAATAACGGACGAGGAAGGAAACCCCGCGCTCGTTCTCGATGAGGTGGCCGGGGCCGGTCAACAGGAGGCCTTCGCTCAGCGGGGCGCGCAGCACCGAAGGCGTCGCGAACAGCGTGAGGTTGCCGAGCAGTAGCACCGGCATCCAGCCGCGGCCGGAAGGCACGAGCACGTTGAAGGCGAGCTGCATCGGCAGCAGCACGCGCGAAGCCGCGCCGGGGAATCCTTCCCACACCGCCTCGCCGAGGAACACCATCAGCACGGCAAAGGTGAGGCCGATGCGCCACCAAGCCTGGGTCCACTGCGGGCGCAACACGAGGAAGAGGAACTGCACGGTCAGCGCCACGACCATGAGCAGGCTCCAGACCGGCCCCATCGCCGCGACGCTCACCTCGGGCAGATCGGCGGCGATCTCGCGCCATTTGCCGAGGTAGGCGGCGAATGGCAGGTCGAAGTTGCGCGCGCCCGCATCGGAAGGATTGCCGATGCGGAACGAAATGTAGGCGATCCACAGCGCGAGCGGCAAGGCGACGAGCGCCCCGCGCAGCGCCGCGAGCGTCCAGGGCCGGAACTGCCGCCACGCCGCCGGCGCCAAGGCGGCGGCGGAAAGGAGGTTCGTCTCCTTCGCTAGTCCGCTGAGCGCGAGCACGGCAGTCGAGAGCCACGGACGGTGCTTGTCGAGGAGCCAGACCGCCGTGGCGACGAGCAGGAGGCTCGGCCCGTCGGTCAGCGCGTTGCGCAGGCTGACGCACAAGCCGAAGGAACCGAGCACGCCGGCCCAGCGGATAAAATCCTCCCCGCGCCGCGGCGGAAACCAATGGAGCAACAGCACGGCCAGCAGGACCCAAGCGGCGACGTTGAGCAGCGCGTAAGCCTGCAGGATCGCCGCCGGGTCGCCGAGACCGACGACGTGGGCGACGGCGGGCAGCAGGATGCGCCGCGCCCGATACGGCAGGCTGTCCACCGCGTCGCGGAGCTCGCGGTTCTGCAACGACGGGTCCATCGCGATCTGGGCGTAGTATTGGGCGTCGTAGCCGTCGGAGGCCTTCTCGACGTAGTAGTCGAGCTTGCGGACCTTCGAGAGACGCGAGCCCTCGAGTTCGCTGCCGAAGGTGATGAAGTAGCTGAAGCCCTTTCCGGGCAGGTAGAATTGGGCGATGGTCCAGAGGAAGAACGCTGCGAACGCGGCGTAGGCCAGCACCACGACCGCGGACCAGCCGCGACGCTCAAACCAAGCCACGAACGCTGCCCCGTGTGCGCGCATGTCAGCGGCGCGTCGCTCCGGCCGGAGCGGCAGGCGGGCGGGGGTTTTTTGTTTGAGCCATTTTCGCAATCAATGGCAGCGTGACCCGCCCGACAACGCCAAAGAATGCCTGCGCCCGTCCGTCCCCTTTCCGCTCTGCTCCGCACCCATGCCGGGACATGGATCGCGCTGGCCTTGCTCGCCACCTACGCGGTGATGCTCGGGCGCCTGACGGTGGTCACGGCCGGCGGCTCGGATTCCTCGGGCTACTTCAACGTCGCCCGCGAACTCAGCCGGGGCGAACTGCGCGTCCCGCCGCGCGAGCTGCCGGGGCTGCCGATGGCCGCCCTGCCGCCTTACGCCTATGTCCCGCTCGGCTACGTGCCCGACATCGCCCAAGCCCAACTCACGCCGACCTACCCCGCCGGCCTGCCTCTGCTCTACCTCGCCAGCGCCGGACTCGCCGGTTGGGAGACTGGGCCGTTTCTCGTGCTGTTCCTGCACGCCCTCGCGGGTGTGGTGGTGACATACCTGCTCGCGCGCGCGAGCGGCTTGGCGCCGCCGCTCGCGACGCTCGGCGCCTCGCGCCTCTCCGAACGATTGGGACCGCGGATGCAAGCCATTGC
>CAYYVB010000058.1:0-12799 GCA_964475035.1 uncultured Opitutaceae bacterium
CGGTCGTGGCCGTCATGAAGATCGGGCGCCACTCGCGGTCGAGTTCCTCTTTCACCCGCGCCTTGCCGCGGAGGAGCGCGCGCAGGATGGTCGAGGGCCGTCGCGCGAGGACTGCGGGGTCGGGCTTGAGCACGAACTCTAGCGAGCGACGCGGCTGCTCGGGCGTGGGCAACAGGTCTTCTTTGGACGTGAAGGGGATCTTCGCGAGGTCGTCGACCGTGCGGATGTCGTCCGCGGTCAGGCCGGCGGCGGCGAAGATGCGTTGGTAGTGGGCCGAAAACGGCAGGACGCAGTCGCGGAGGTAACGGTGGAGTTTGCGGCCTTGGAGCTCGCGCACTTGGTCGCGGGCAAGGCTTTGCCAATGTTTCGTCAGTTGTGCGGGTGACATAGCAGAACAGCGCAATGGGGAGCGCTTGGGGTTATTCGCAAAGGCAACATGATAGCCATATTAGCTTTCGCAAGCGAAATTTCGCCATTGACGAATCGGCTGGCGCCGCATTCGCTGGCAGCGTTAATTGTTCGCTTCGCTCCCCTGCCCCGCGATGGCCGAATCCTGGAAAATCAAACTCCTCCGCTGGCGCTTCAACCGCTACCCGGCCTACCGGCAAAGCGGCGCCCGCGTGACGCACATCGGCGAGGATTTCCGCGAGATCACGATCAAGCTCCCGCTCAACCGCCTCACGCGCAACCTGCACGGCACGATCTACGGCGGTGCGATGTATGCCGCCGTCGACCCGCTCCACGCCGTCCTCGTCGCCTACCACCTCGGGCCCGACTACCACGTGTGGATGAAGTCGGCGCAGATCGACTTCAAGCGCCCCGGCCGCGGCGACCTGGTGGCGACGGCCCGCGTCAGCCAGCACGAACTCGACGAGATCCGCGCCGCGCTCACGCACTCGTCGAAGCTCGACCGCGTCTTCAAGCTCAACCTCACCGACGCCGCCGGCGCCGTCTGCGTGCATTTCACCTTCACCGTCCACATCAAGCGCCGCGGCAAACACGAGCCCGTGATGGAGGAAGTCGTGTTCAAGGGCTGAACCCCGCCCGCCGCATCGCGCCACCGTCCTCTTTTCCTCAACCCCTCGCCATGACCTCACCTCTCGCCGGCCAAGTCATCTTCATCACCGGAGCCAGCCGCGGCATCGGCCGCGCCATCGCGCTCGCCGCCGCCCGCGCCGGGGCGAACATCGTCATCGCCGCCAAGACCACCGAGCCGCACCCGAAGCTCCCCGGCACGATCCACACCGTCGCCGACGAAGTCCGCGCCCTCGGCGTCGAGGCCCTGCCGCTCGCCCTCGATGTGCGGGAGGAGATTGCCGTGCAGGACGCCTTCGCCGCCGTGGCGGAAAAATTCGGCCGCGTCGACGCGTTGATCAACAACGCCGGCGCCATCTCGCTCACCAACGTCGAGAACACTCCGGTCAAACGCTACGATTTGATGATGGAGGTCAACGCCCGCGCTCTCTTCGTCTGCGCCAAAGCGGCCCTGCCCCTCCTCCGCCGCGCGCGCACCCAAGGCGGTTCCGGCCACCTCGTCAGTCTCTCGCCGCCGCTCAACGTCCAGCCGCGCTGGCTCACGCCGCACGCGCCCTACACGCTCTCGAAATACGGCATGACGCTCCTCGCCCTCGGCATGGCGGGCGAATTCGCGCGCGAAGGCCTGAGCGTCACGACGCTCTGGCCGCGCACGACCATCGCGACCGCCGCGATCGAGTTCGCCGTCGGCGCGCAGCTGATGGCGCTCTCGCGCACGCCCGAGATCATGGCCGACGCCGCGCTGGCCATCCTCACGACGCGCGACGGTTCGCTCAACGGCCGCTGCCTGCTCGACGAGGACCTCCTTCGCGAGCGCGGCCAGACCGACTTCGCCCGCTACGCCGTCGACCCCGCCAACGCCGACCGCCTCTACCCCGACCTCTTCCTCGATTCCTGAGCCCGATCCCAAGGTTCGTATCACGAACATTGGCCCGGTCTCCGCACCGCCCTTCTCTCCTCCTCTCATGCGCCCTCTCGCCGAAACCTCCGCCGCGCGCGACAACTCTCCGCCGCCTCCGAGCGAACAGAACCTCCGTTTCATCCTCGGCCTCAAGCTCCACCAGCTCCGCAAACAGCGCGGCCTCTCGCTCAAGGAAGTCGCCGGCCGGGCCGATCTCGCCATCTCCTACCTCAACGAGATCGAGAAGGGGAAAAAATACCCGAAGCCCGAGAAGATCCTCTCCCTCGCGAAGGCCCTCGGCACGACCTACGACGACCTCGTCTCACTCCAGCTCGGCGAAAAACTCCACCCGCTCTCCGGCGTGCTGAAATCCGGCGTGCTCGAGGAAATCCCGCTCGAGGTCTTCGGCCTCACGCCGACCGGCCTGCTCGAGATGATGGCCGCCTCGCCGGAGAAGATCAGCGCGCTCTTCGACACCTTCGTGAAGATCGCGCACCGCTTCGACGTCACCGTCGAGCACCTGCTGCTCGCGGCGATGCGTTCCTACGTCGAGCAGAACAAGAACTACTTCGAGGACATCGAGCTCGCCGCCGAGAAATTCCGGCGCGCCCACGAGTGGGCTCGCTCGGCCTTTCCCGACCTCGCGCGCCTGCGCGACCACCTGATCCGCCGCCACGGCTACACGATCGACGACACGACCCTCGCCGCCCGCCCCGAGCTGCAGGGACTGCGCGCAGTGACGCTCGCCGCCACCACCAACGCGCCGCGGCTCCTGATCAACCCGCGCCTCACCGACTGGCAACGCGCCTTCCTTCTCGCCCGCGAGATCGGCTACCGCGAGCTCGGCCTGCGCGAAAGCGTGACGACCTCGCCCATCGTGAAGGTCGAGTCCTTCGACCAGCTGCTGAACAATTTCCGTGCGTCCTACTTCGCCGGCGCCGTGCTCCTCGACCGCCACCTGCTCGTGAACGACCTGCGCCAGTTCTTCTCCCGCTCGCAATGGGACGGCGCCGCCCTCGTCGCGATCAAGCGCCGCTACCAGGCGACGCCGGAGATGTTCTTCCACCGCCTCTCGCAGATCGTGCCGCGCTTCTTCGGGCTCGAGCAGATGTATTTCGTGCGCTTCGACCACCGCCGCGACACGCCCGACGTGCGCATCGGCAAGGAGCTGCACTACCAGCGCATGCACGCCTCGCACAGCATCGGCGTAAACGAGCACTACTGTCGCCGCTGGGTCTCGGTCCGTTCGCTGCTCGAGCTGGAGCGCCAGCAACGCGCCGGGACCGTCGCCGGCACGCTCGCCGGCGCCCAGCGGTCGCGCTTCTACGCGACGGGCGACGAATATTTCAGCATCTCGCTCGCGCACCCGCACATCCTCGAGTCGGGCATGAACTCCTGTGTCACGCTCGGTTTCCTCGTCAACGAGGCGCTGAAGAAGTCGGTCAACTTCTGGGCCGACGACACGCTGCCGATGCAGCTCGTGGGCGACACCTGCGAACGCTGCGCCATCGCCGACTGCGACGAACGCATCATGCCCCCGATGCTCCGCGACCGCGAAGAACGCCGCACCCGCCAACTCGCCGCCCTCGCGGAGCTGCAGGCTGAAATCTGAACTCCGCGCCAGCCCGTCAGGGCGCGCATTCCGCCGCTCACTTCCCGCGACGCGGGCGTTTTTCCGGAGTCGAGAAGACCTGCACGAAGAAAATCATGTCGATGTCCGAAATTCTCTTCGCCTCGCGCACAGCGCAGCCGAGGTGAGTGAGCGCGGGCTCGACGATGTTGGCGCGGTGCCCGGGTGAATTCATCCACGCGTCCACCACGGCCACGGCGATGCTGCGGTAGCTGTGGTATTGCAGCAGCTCGCCCGTCTTGGAGCTCCGCAGCCACGGGTCGTCCTTGCGATGATAGAAGCGGGTGCCGCTCGGCGCATCATACACTGTGAGCAGCGCGATGTTCTCCGCGACCCGCGCCGCTTTCAGGCCGGTCTGTTTCACACGATCGAGTGGCGTGGCGATGAGCGGAAAAGGATTCGTGTGGCTCGGCGGACGGAAGAGCGCGCCGATGGTCGCCTGCGTTTCCGCGGCGTCGTCGAGTTGCTCCAGCGGCTCAAACAATTTCAACCCCAGCCGCGCGCGGACGCGATTGGTCTCGTGAAATACCGCCGCGGCCAGCAGCGCTCGGTCGAGCGCGCTGACGTCGATCTTCTCCGCGAGCACCCTCTGCCGGTCGAATTCCGCCGGCGCCATCCTCGTGAGCGCGCCGAAGCCCGGGGTGGCCAGAAGAACGGCGGCGAGAGCAAGCGATCCGAAGCGAAGGACGGCGCGGCGGTCCATGCCAGCACGAGAGGCCGGAAATTCCGCCGCGCAAACAACATTCCGCCCGACCCGCTCCGCTTTGCGGCCAACACCCCCGTCGGCACGATGAACGTGGGGCGCACCACCCACCGGCACAGGCAGCGACCGCATCAAAACGTGATCCCGCCATGTGAGACCAGCGTGGCATGCGGCGCGGCAAAAACTGGAATCCGACTCATGTAACCCAGAATACATCACCGTGCTCGAGGCATCGCGGCAGCACATCTCCATTTGACCAAGATCACATGTGGTCAAAGACTGACTTTCTATGTTTGGGCCGGCATGCGCTGGAAATATTGAGTATCGATGATCCGTCGCCTTCTCCATCTTGCTGTCGTGCTTCTCGCCTTTGTCGCGCTTCCCTCAAGAGCACAGGACCGGGCGGTGGCCGCACATGGCATTGCCCGGCTGGAGTCCGAGACCTTGGTCTCGCTGCGATTCGCCGATGGAGCCGTCATATGGGCCAGCGTTGGCGGGCGCGCGCATGGCAACGTCATTGTCTCGGCCGAGGCCCAAACGGGCGTGGTGCAGTTGCTCGACGCGAATGGAGAATCTTATCAGCTGAATTTGCCACCCGGCAGAATCCGGTCCGAACCCACCGCGTCCGACCCTCAACACCGCCATTCGAAGGCTCTGAAATTTGGCGCGCCTGCCGGCGCTGCCGAACCGGCCCCAGCTCTCCCCGTCTTCGAGCTCTACGAGGAATTCCCCGCCCGGGGAACCAAGCGTTCGAATCGTGGGCTTGATTGGGATTTCATCCATTCGGATCGAAACAAATTTCGTGACCGACCCGATGTTGAATTCGGCCCCTACAAGGTGGCGGCATGGCTGAAGCTCAGCCCGGAAAAGAAGAGTGAAATGGTGGAACGCCTTCGCCAGCACGGCTGGCATATTCAGGTCAGTGCTTCCTCCTATGGTGTGACCCTTCAAGCCAAGCGCGCCCTCCCTAGCGATCCCCGGGAAATCGAATTCCCTCCCACCACCCCATGAGAGGAAACCCGAAATGACTTTGCTCGGGAGTAATTTCTAAGTTTTCGCAGCCGGCGCGCCTCACACGATGCCGCGCTCGACCCAGTTATGCTCGCCGGCGACGACTTGCTGCGTGAGGTCGTAGCCGTGCTGGTCGGCGTTGTGCGCGATGCCGTCGAAGTTCTGGCGGATGCGGATCAGCGCCTGCGCACGGAAATCGTCCACGAGCGTGAACACCTTCGCCGCGGGCTCGCCTTCGTTGAGGAGCTTTTGCGCGTAGACGCAGGTGGCGGCGATGGCGAAGAGGTCCGTGCCGATGTCAGCGAGACGGCCGAGCAGCACCTGGCGCTTCTCAAGCTTCGGGCCGAACTTCACCATCTGGTGGAAGAGCGTGCGCGCCATCCGGCGCGAGAGGCCGGCGACCTCCGAGAAATGCTCCGCGAGGCGCGGGTGCAGGTCCGCCGGCGCGGCGCCGCCGACCGGCAGCCACTGCCGCGGGTACCACCAGGCGTAGAAGCCCGCGGCCTTGAACGTCGAGGCGAGGCGCTCGCCCCAGGGGCGCTCGGAGTTGAGCGCGACGCCGGCGATGCGGAGGTGCGGATCGAGGGCCTCGCGCATGATGAAGAGGCGCAGGATCTCCGAGGATCCCTCGAAGATGGTCGTCACCCGCGCGTCGCGCATGAAGCGCTCCACCGGGTAGGGCTTCTCGCCGCGGGCCTTGAGCGACTCGACCGTCTCGTAGCCGCGGCCGCCGCGGACCTGCATGACCTCGTCGAGGCACATCCAGGCCTTCTCCGTGCCCCAGAGCTTGCACATCGCGGCCTCGAGGCGGATGTCGGCCTTCTTGTCGCGGTCGACGATGCGCGAGGTCGTGACGAGCATCGCCTCCATGGCGAAGGCGTGGGCGGCGATGCGGCGGATCTTCTCCGCCACGGCGGCGTGCCGGGCGATGGGCACGCCCCACTGGACGCGGGTGCCGCCCCACTCGCGCGCGATCTGCAGGCAGCGCTTGGCGAGGCCGATGCTGGCGGCGGGGATGGAGAGGCGGCCGGCGTTGAGGGTGGTGAGGGCGACCTTCAGGCCGCGGCCCTCGCCGCCGACGATGTTCGCCCGGGGCACGCGGACGTCGGTGAAGCGGAGCACGCCGTTGTAGATGGCGCGGTGGCCCATGAACTGGCTGCGGCAGACGACCTCGACGCCGGGGGCCTTGGCCTCGACGACGAAGGTCGTGATCTGCGTGCGCGGCTTGCCGTCGACGAGCTTCGGGGGCGTCTGCGCGGCGACGATGAGCAGTCCGGCGCGCGTGCCGTTGGAACACCAGAGTTTTTCGCCGTTGAGGAGGAAGGCCTCGCCGTCGTCCGTGGGCGTGGCGGTGGTCTTCATGCGCGCGGGGTCGGAACCGACGCCGGCCTCGGTGAGGGCGAAGGCCGAGATCTCGCCGCCGGCGACGCGGGGGAGGAATTTCTTCTTCTGCTCCTCGGTGCCGAACAGCATCAGCGGCTGCGGCACGCCGACGGACTGGTGGATGGAGAGGTGCGCGAAGGTGTTGGTGCACCAGCTGGCGATGAGCTGGCAGGCGCGGCAATACGTCGTCTGCGAGAAGCCGAGGCCGCCGTATTGTTGCGGGACCTTGATGCCGTAGGCGCCGAGCCGGGCGAGGCCGGCCATGACGGCGTCGGGGATCTCGCCGGTGCGGTCGATCTCATCGGGGTCAACGTGCGCCTTGAGGAAGGCGCCGAGGTCGGCGAGGAACTGGTCCGCGCGCGCCTTCTCGGCGGCGTCGACTTCGGTGACGGGGTAGAGTTTGCCCGGCGCCCAGCGGCCCATGAAGAGGTGTGCGACGAAGCTCAGGTCGTCGACCGATTCGCGAGCCGCCTCGGTGACCTGCAACGCGGCGCGCTGGCCCTCGTTCATCTTCGACATGTCGATGACGGACTTGGTCTCTTCGGTTTTCTTGGGTTCCTGGGCGGTGGTGGACATGGCGATAGGCGAAAATGGCCGCCGCACGGAGCGACGATTGGCGGTCGATTACGGGCCGAAAGCCGCTCCGGTCAACCGGTCCCGCGCCCGCAGGCGAACTAGCATTTTCGCAAAAACCGGGTGTGAGCAGATTTAATCCGCGCCGCCGAACCCTGCCCCTCCCGCGGGTTCGCCGGGAATAGATGCCCCGCCCTGCGACTCGCTCATCGTGGCAGCTTGTGTGTTGGTCTTAATTGCCTAGGCTGCCGCTTCCTCCGTCATCATTCCCTCCACCCCATGACAGCAACCATGCTCCGTTCCACGCTCCTCACCGGCGTCGCGTTGGCCTTCGCCGCCTCGCTCGCCGCCCAATCGGCCCCGGCCGTCAAGTTCCCGCAGGCCAGCCCGCCCGCCTCGCTCAAGCAGCAGGTCGGCGTCACCGACATCGAGATCACCTACAGCCGCCCGAGCATGAAGGGCCGCACGATCTTCGGCGGCCTCGTGCCCTACGGCGAGGTCTGGCGCACCGGCGCCAACAGCGCCCCCAAGATCACTTTCAACACCGCCGTCAAATTCGAGGACACCGAAGTCCCCGCCGGCACTTATGAGCTCTTCACCATCCCCGGCCAGAGCGAGTGGACCGTCATCATCCATCAGGACAAGTCCCAGTGGGGCACCTACGCCTACGACGCCAAGAACGACGTCGCCCGCGTCACCGTGAAACCCGAAGCCGCGGCGCGCACGATCGAAACCTTCGCCATCGGCTTCAACGATCTCACCAACACCAGCGCGACGCTGAACCTCGCCTGGGAGAACGTCCGCGTCCCCGTGAAGCTCACCGTCGACACCGTCGGCTCCGTCGTCCCGCAGATCGACGCCGCGCTCGCCGCCCAGACGCAGCCGAACGCGATGCTGCTCTTCTCGTCCGCCATGTTCTACCTCGAGAACGGCCTCGACCTCAACAAGGCACTCGAGTGGATGAACGCCGCCATCGCCGCCCGCCCGGGCCAGATGTGGATGGTCTACCGGAAGGGTCTCATCCTCGCCAAAATGGGCGACAAGGCCGGCGCCAAGGCCGCCGCCGAGGAATCCATCGCCCTCGCCGAGAAGGCCCCGTCGCCCGCCCTGCGCGACGAATACATCCGCCTGAACAAGGCGCTCATCGCGAGCGTCGAGTGACCGCCGTGCGCGGCGCGCGAATATCGGGCGGGGTCTCCTGACCCCGCCTCTCGCATTTCGCTTTGTCTCGATAAAATTCGGTGGGGTCAGGAGACCCCGCCCTCCTATTTCCCCTCGGTAATTCCCCTCGCCCCGATCATGCGCGTCACCCCGCTCCCCCTGCTCGCCGCCGCCAGCCTGACCGCATTCGCCCACGCCGCGCCCGCGCCGGCTCCGTTGCCACCCGCCGCCATCGCGCACGAACTCGAGCGCCTCCGCGTCGTCGGCACCGTCCTCCACGTCGCGGCGCACCCGGATGACGAGAACACCGAGTTCATCACCTACGCCTCGCGCGGCCGCGGCTACCGCACCGCCTACCTCTCGCTCACCCGCGGCGACGGCGGCCAGAACGAACTCGGCCGCGACTTCGACGAGAAGCTCGGCCTTCTCCGCACACAGGAACTCCTCGCCGCCCGCGCGCTCGACGGCGGCCGCCAGTTCTTCACCCGCGCGATCGATTTCGGTTACTCAAAGACGCCCGAGGAAACGCTCGCCTTCTGGGACCGCGACCAGGTCCTCGCCGACGTCGTGCGCATCTACCGGCAATACCGGCCCGACGTCGTCGTCACGCGCTTCCCCATCCCGCCCGGCAGCGGCGGCCACGGCCACCACACTGCGTCGGGCATGCTCGCGGTCGAGGCGTTCAAACTCGCCGGCGATCCCGCGGCCTACCCCGAGCAACTCGCCGAGGGCCTGACGCCGTGGCAGCCGCGCCGCGTCCTCTGGAATGCCTTCCGCTTCGGCGGCAACGCCGATGCTCCCCTCCCTCTGCCCGGCCCCGTGATCAAGCAGGACATCGCCGGCAACGACCCCGTCACTGGCGAAGCCTTCGGGACCATCGCGGCGCACAGCCGCGCGATGCACAAGACGCAGGGCCTCGGCGGCTTTGTCACCCGCGCCCGCACCGGCGCAAACGAACAGACTTTCCTCCTCATGGCCGGCGACGCACCGACGGCCGATTTCATGGATGGCGTCGACACCACGTGGGCGCGCTACGCCGGCGGTGCCGCGATCGATGAGGCGATTGCGCGCGCACGCGCGCAATTCGACCCCGCGAATCCCGCCGCATCCGTCCCCGCGCTGCTCGACCTGCGCCGCCGCGTCGCCGCGTTGCCCGCCGATCCCGTCGTCGAGGACAAGCGCGCCCAACTCGACCGGATCATTCAGTCCTGCCTCGGCCTTGCCGTGCGCACGACCGTGGCGCAACCCGAAGTCGTCCCCGGCGGCGAGTTGCCGCTGACCTTCCACGCCGAAATCGCCGCCGCCGCGTCTGACGTGCGTTACGCCGGCGTGCGCACGTCGCTGACCGCCGTGAAATTCGCCGGCGCTCCGCTGTCGCCCAGCGCGGCGCGCACCGAGACGCTCACGCTCGCGCTGCCCGCCGACCTGCCGCTCTCCCAACCCTATTGGCTGCGCGAAGACCACGCTGCCGGCATCGCCCGCGTCAGCGACCGAGCACTCATCGGCCGCCCGGCCAATCCTCCCGCTGTCGCCGTCACGCACCTCTTCGAGATCGCGGGCGAAACTCTCGAGATCGCCGACGAACCGATCTTCCGTGGCGAGAACGGCCGGTTGCCGCGCCGCCTCGAAGTCATCCCACCCGTCGCGCTCACGTTCGCCTCCGAAGTGTTCTACCTCGCCCCGGGTGCGACGAAGACGATCGAGATCCATGTCACCGCCGCCCGCGCCGGCGTCGAAGGCACGCTGCGGCTCGATACGCCCGCCGGCTGGGCCGTCGCGCGCAACGACCAATCCTTCCAGCTCGCGCAGGCCGGCGGCGAACTGCGCCTGAGTTTCGATGTGACCGCGCCCGCGACCGGCGGCCGCGGAGAGTTCCGTGCCGTCGCGCGCGTGGGCGGTCGCGACTACTCGCACCAGCGCCTCGAGCTCCGTTACGCACACCTGCCCGCGCAACTCCTGCAGCCTCCCGCGCGCGTGCCGGTGGCGAGTTTCGCCCTCGCGACACGTGGCCGGAACATCGGCTATCTCCCCGGGGCCGGCGATTACGTGGCCGAATGTCTCCTGCAGATGGGTTACTCTGTGCGCCCGCTGACCGGCGCCGAGCTCACGCCCGAAAATCTCGCCGGCCTCGACGCCGTCGTCATCGGCGTGCGCGCCTTCAACGAACGCGCCGACCTGAAAGCCGCGCTCCCCGGCCTCTTCGCGTGGGTCGAGCAAGGCGGCACCGTCATCGCGCAATACAACCGCCCCAATGGCCTCGCCGCCACGCCGCTCGCGCCGTTCGAACTCTCGATCGAGGGCCCGGCTCCGCGCCTGCGCGTGACCGACGAGAACGCACCCGTGACTTTCCTCGCGCCGGAACACGCGGCCCTCACATCGCCGAACCGCCTCGACGCCACGGCCGACTTCGCCGGCTGGGTGCAGGAACGCGGCGCGTATTTCCCCTCGAAGTGGGATGAGTCTGCCTTCACCGCAATCCTGGCGATGAACGATCCCGGAGAGCCACCGCTGCGCAGCAGCCTGCTCGTCGCCCGACACGGCCGCGGGTATTACGTTTACACGGGGCTCGCGTTCTTCCGTCAGCTTCCCACCGCCAATCCCGGTGCCTGGCGCCTCTTCGCCAACTTGGTTTCGCTCGGGAAAACCGAGTGATTTCATGCCCATGCCTCCCGCTCCTGAAAAATCTCCCGCACCTCCCAACGCACCCGATGACGATTCGCCCGGGCTGCCGTTCTTCCGCACGTGGCGGGGCGTCTATTGGTTCGTCGCGGGTTGCTTCGTCGCCTACGTAATCCTTCTCGCCGCGCTGTCGCGGATGTTCGCATGAGCGCGCTGGATTATTTCGTCCTGCTCGCGACCATGCTCGGCATCGCCGGCTACGGCTGGTGGCACACCCGGCACCAGCAGGGTCTCGAGACCTATCTCAAGGGCGACCGCACGCAGGGCTGGGGCACCATCGGGCTCTCCGTCATGGCGACCCAGGCGAGCGCGATCACCTTTCTCTCCACGCCGGGCCAAGCCTACGACAGCGGCCTTGGATTCGTGCAGAATTATTTCGGGATGCCCTTCGCGCTGATCATCATCTGCGCCGTCTTCCTGCCGATTTACCGCCGGTTGAACGTCTACACCGCCTACGAATACCTCGGCCAGCGCTTCGACTCGAAGACGCGCCTGCTCGGCGCGCTGCTCTTCCTCCTTCAACGCGGCCTCGCGGCGGGCATCACGATCTACGCGCCCGCCATTATCCTCTCCACCGTGCTTGGCTGGCGCCTCGATCTCACGATCCTTTGCACGGGCGTCGTCGTCATCGCCTACACCGTCAGCGGCGGCACGACGGCGGTGAACCTCACGCAAAAACACCAGATGGCCGTCATCTTTGGCGGCATGGTGGCCGCTTTCGTCGTGGTGTTCCTGCGCCTGCCGGACGACGTGTCGGCCTTCGACGCCTTCGTCGTCGCCGACGGGCTCGGCAAGCTCGAGGCGGTCGACTTCTCCTTCGATCCCGACAAACGCTACACGCTGTGGAGCGGCCTGCTCGGCGGACTTTTTCTCTCCCTCTCCTACTTCGGCACGGACCAATCCCAGGTGCAGCGCTACCTCACCGGCCGCTCGCTGCGCGAGAGCCGGCTCGGGCTCGTCTTCAATGCCGTGCTGAAGATCCCGATGCAGTTCTTCATCCTGCTGCTCGGCGCGCTGGTGTTCGTGTTCTACCAGTTCGCGCCCGCGCCGGTGTTCTTCAACGAGGCCACCTGGCGCACGCAGGTGCAGCGCGAGGCCGGTCCGGAGCTGCGCGCCCTCGAGACGCGCTTCGACGCCGTCCACGCCGCCAAGCAGACGGAGATCCGCTCCTGGCTCGCCGCCCGCGCCGCCGGGGACGAGACCACGGCCGAGGCCGCGCGCCTCCGCGCGGTCGAGCAGCACCGCGCCAGCGAACAGATCCGCGCCGAGACCAAGGCCGCGCTCCTCCGCGCCGACGCGCGCGTGAAGACCAAGGATTCGGACTACGTGTTCATCCGCTTCGTGCTCGAGCAGATGCCCCACGGTCTCATCGGCCTGCTCATCGCCGTGATCTTCGCCGCCGCCCTCTCCTCCACCGCCTCCGAGCTCAACGCCCTCGGCGGCACGACGACGGTCGACCTCTACCGCCATGTCATGGTCACCGACCAGAACGACGTCCACTACCTGAAGATGTCGAAGCTCTTCACGACGCTCTGGGGTGTCATCGCGGTGGCGTTCGCGCTCTTCGCCGGCTTCGCGGAAAACCTCATCGAGGCGGTCAACATCCTCGGCTCGATCTTCTACGGCGTCGTGCTCGGGATGTTCCTCGTGGCGTTCTTTCTGAAGCGGATCGGCGGCACCGCGGTGTTCACCGCCGCCGTGATCGCGCAGACGCTCGTCATCG
>CAYYVB010000059.1:0-659 GCA_964475035.1 uncultured Opitutaceae bacterium
CCCTTGATGATGTCAAGCACGCGATCGACATCGATTTCCGACGCGAGCGAGTTGGGCATGGCGCGGATGTTGTAGATCGTGCGGCGGAATTGGGGCACCGTTTCCGCGAGCTTGTTGATGAGCCACTCTTTGATGGGCATGGGGAGGTCCTCGGTTAGACTGGGCGGCGACGGCCGCGTTTGCGGCCGAACCGACTGGCGAATGGGTTGAAGAGCTTGCGCGGCTTGCCCTGGCCGCCGCCGGCGTAGGTGCCGACCGCCGCTGCGCTCGCATGCGCCGGCCCTCCCACGCTCGTGATCGCGTGCACGGAAAGCTCGGCGCTGCGATGCAGGTCGGCGTGGCCACCGTCCTCGAGCACGTCGGCGTTGAACGTGCCACGGTCGCGAACCGTCTGGCGGAAGTCGCGCTCGACGAACCGCTCCGGCGGGATCGCGAAGTAGCCGTCCTCGAGATCGTTGATCAGCAGGTTGGCGAGGTAGTCCTTCACGCTCATGTCCTCGCCGCGGTAAGTAGTCTTCTCGCTTGAGATCACGAGCTCGACGGGCACGCGACCGCCGAAACGTTCCTTCGTCTGCACGGCAAAGTAGCGTTCGTTCGTGGCATCGATGCAGAGCTTGCGCGGGCGCAAATCGCGCGTCGCGAGACCCTTGAGGATTGCA
>CAYYVB010000059.1:669-12614 GCA_964475035.1 uncultured Opitutaceae bacterium
GGATCTCCGGTTGGCCCGCCTTGAGGCGCAGCATCAGCCGCGCGAACTTCGTGTTCGCGACCTGTTGCGTCACGGTGATCGCAGACGGGTTGCTCTTCTTCTTGGTCGTGGTCGCGACGTCGTAACCGATGCCGATCTTGGTCGCGTGCGGGTCGAACAGATCGACCCACCCCGCGGGCAACACGTCCTCGACGCGGATGGCAGTCTGGTGCTTCATTCCGCGATCTCCTCCGTCACGTTTGCGCCGACGCACTGGCCTTTGCCGAGCTGCATCGCGCGCGCGAGGTTCGCCAGGCTGATCGCCGCCGTGCCGCCGGCGACGAACTGGCAGCCGTAGTTGCGATCCCACGCCGTCTTGTCGAACGCGAGGCGGCGATGCTCCTCCGGCGTGATCCTCTCGCCGGTGTCGGGGTGATGCATCCATACGCCGGCCTCGAAAGCATCCCAGGCATCGACGCGATGCACCAGCAGGCCGTAGCTGCTCTTGTAGAAATTGCCGCCCTTGTCCGGCTCGAAATCCGCATCCGGCGGCGGCGCGAGCATCTCCCACGAGTAGTGCTTGTCGTCCGGCGGCGGTGTCGTCGCGTAGCGCAGCCGGAAGCGCGGGTTCGACTCCATGAACGGCTCGACGGCTTCGACGACATCCTGGCAGTTCGGTGCGCGACCGAACTCGTCGAAGAGGATGTGCCCCGTCCAGCCGACCGCCGTGGCCGGGTTGGGCGCGATCACGCGCGTGCGCGAGAAGGACGTGCGGTCGTGGTAGAGCTTCGCCTCGATCTTCGAGTGCTCAAACAGGTCCGCGAAGTCATCGAGCGGCAGGTTCAGCGCGTCGTTGTCGAGCTCGAGCTTGAGGTCGGAGGCGTCAGCCTGCGCGCGGATCTTCTTCAAATTCTCCTGCCAGGCCTGCGCCTCCTTGATGAGGACCTCGGTGCCGAGCGGGATGGCGGCTGAGATGATCGTCACGAGGCAGATCGATTCCATCATCCAGTCGAGGCCTTCGTTTGCCAGGAGGAAGCTCTTGCCGCCTTGGCGGCGCCACACACGCGCGAGCCGGCGCAGCGGGTGGCGGAAGCTCGCCCGCTGATAAAAGCGGAACGGCACGACGCCCTCTTTGAGCAGACGCGGATCTGACTTCGCCTCGGGTGCTTTGCGTTTGCCGGCCATATTTCAGTGTTGGACGTTGCGGGGCTGGGAGGGATCGTAACTCATGGCCGTCAATTTTTCTCTTCCGCGGGCAGCTCGCCGAACATCCGCAGGCGGAGCTGTTCGATTTTCACTTCCTTCTTGGCCTTCGACTCGACGATCTCGTGGGCGCGCTTGTCAGTGAACCAGGTGAGGAAGAGCTCGCAGGTGCGGACTTGGAACTGCTTCTCGGCGAGGGCGACCTGGCGCTCGCGCTGGTCGAGCAGTTGCTGGCGCTGGCCCACCTTGCGGGCCTCGAGGTCGGTGCGGCGGAGTGCGACAACGGCTTCGACGAGACCATTGATGTCAGGCCCGCGCGGTGTGTCGGCGTCTACTTCGGCGGCGTTCGGCGACTCCGCCCTACATGGCTCCTCGCCCGCCTCGGCCGCTTTCTCGACGGCTTCGAGGAGCATGCCGCCGAGGAGGGCGGCGGCACCGTCGGAGATGTTGCCGCCGGCCTCCTTGGCGAGGCGGAAGGCGTAGTCGGCGTTGCTCTTGGTTTTCGCAAGGACCTCGCGGCGCTGCAGCCAGTCCTGATAACCGCCGGCGCGCCACTCGCTCATGTTCTGCGGGGAGATCGGCTCCTCGCGGAAATACCGGTCGAGCACCGCGAGCACCTCCGGCTGCTCATGCAGCCAGTTGATGATCTTGGTGGCCGGCTCGCCATCGAGCAGGCGCTGGTTGATCTGCTCGCGGATGTGCAGCGGGCAGCGGGCGATCTTGCCGGTGCGGGCTCGGCTCATGTCAGTGCCTCCCCTTGTCGATCCAGTCGATCACGCGGGCGGCGAGCCAGGCCAGCGCGAGGATGGCGATGAGCAGGAGCAGGACGAGCGGAGTGAGGGCGTGGGGATTGAGCGTCATTTTGGTAGGCCCATTTTGCGCCACGCATTCATCTCGAGCATCTTGACCAGGTGCTCATTGTCGATTTCCCAGACCTCCGCGAGCTCAGGGAAGCCGTGGTCGCGCCCGGGGACGGCGCGCAGACCGTGGTCGCGCCTCAGGGGCGGGGCGAAGCGCCGGCTGTAGGTCTTGGCGAGGGCGTTGTAGCGGTCGCGGAATTTCGGGGTGACGACGGCCCCGTGCGGGAGGAGCTTGAGGATGCCGGAGTTTTGATCGGCCCCGTCGAAGCTCGCCTGCGCGCTGTGGACGCGCTCGGGGGTGACGGTGCCGGTGCAGCCGGCGAAGGCGATCACCGCGGTGAAGGCGATCACCGCGGCGATGACGATCGAGCGCCAGGCGAACTCGGAGTTGGGATTGCGTCGGGTCATTCGGCGGCCTGCTTGCGGATGGCGTCGAGGTCCCGCCGGGCGACGGCGTTGGTGGCCTCGGTGCGGATCTCCTGGTCGGTCTTGGCGGCGGCGTTGGCCTTCATCTCGGGTGTGTGCCTCAAGGCGTGGCGATCCCGTGCGAGGCCGAAGACCTCGCGGATCGAGCCGAAGAAGCCGGCGATGGCGTCGAAGAAGGCCATGACGGGGCTCAGCCTCCGGCGCCGCGTTTCAGGGCGTGGTAGCGGGCGATGCCGGTCTGCACGCCGTCGCGGAAGGCCTGCAGGTAACGGAGCACGCGGGGATCGCTGGCGTCGATGACACCGCCCTTGTAGGTCTCGGCGTAGAGGTCGTAGAAATCGAGGATTGCGGCCGCGGCGAGCACGCGGGTCTTCTCGTCGAGGTCGTATTTGCCGCCGACGGCATCGACGAGGGCGCGGACGCTCTCCGGGGTAACTCCCCGGTCGAGGATGATGGCGCCCTCGATGCCAGCCGCGAGCGCGACGAGGGCGGGCTCGTAGCCAGGGTTGTTGGCCAGCACGGGCATGACGAGCTGGCTGGTAGCGATGCGGGTGGCGGCGACCCCGAAGTCAGGCGCGCCCGCCGGCTGCGGGCGGGAAGTGCAGCCGGCGAGGACGCCGGCCAGCGCGAGGGTGGCGAGGAGCAGGAGTGAGCGGGGGGCGGGGAGCAGTGGGCGGTTCATGGCGGTTGGAGGTCAGTCGCAGTCGGCCACGCGGGGGCTGCGGCGGGACTTTTGCTCGGCGAGGAACTCATCGATGGCGCCCCAGGCGCCGCCGATGCCGGCGATGAGGGCGCCGACCACGGTGGTCGCGGTCTGCTCGTCGGTGTAGCCCTTGAGCACGGCGGCGCCGCCCGCGGCGGTGAGGAGGTGGCGGACGAGAGAGAGGACTGTGTGGCGGGGGAGGGGCATGGAGGCGGGCGCGGGCGCGGATGGCGGGGCTCAGGCGCCGCGCTCGTGGGCGAGGATGCCGGTGGCGGTGGCCTGGTAGTAGCGGGTGGCCCCGAGGGGGGCGGCGGTCTCGGTCGCGTGGCCGAGGGAGGCGAGGAAGATCAGGGCGGCGGCGACCTCGTCGAGGGACGGCTCGTAGTTGAGCATGCGGCCCTTGATGACGCGGCGGCGGATGGTATCGGCGGTGAAGGCGACGGAGGCGACGGCGACGAGCTGCTCGCGCACGGCGAAACGGAGGTCCTCCTTGTCCTGCTGGGTTGGGGTGCTCATGGGCTGGATTGCTCGAGGCTGTCCACCCGAATGGTGAGCTGCTTGAGCTCGCCCTCGACCCCGCCGAGGGCGCGCTCGACCTTGGCGGTGTTGTTGGCCATCGAGTCGCGGAAGCGGTCGAGGCTGGAGGTGAAATCCGTGCGGAGGACGCCGACGGTGTCGGTCAACTCGCGGACGGTTTCGGCGAGATGCCGGCGCTGGGAGGCGCCGTCCTCCTCACGGCGTTGCTTGAGGAAGTCCACTTCGCGGTGGAGGGCCTCGAGTTGGGCGGCGTGCTGGGAGTGGCCCTGATGGGCATCCTCAAGTCGGCCGACGGTCTTGGTGAGGGACTCGATGGCGAGGTTGAGCCGGGTGAGCTCGCTGTCGAGGGGTGGCTTGCGTTTGAGCGCCGTGAGGAGGGAGGCGATGGCGATGACGAGGACGAGGACGTTCCAGAGGTTGAGCTGGAAGCCGGGGTCGATCGGCGCGAACTCGGCGAGCAGGACGGGGAAATTCACCCGCCGAGCCTACCGGGAAAGGTCCGCCGTCTCTAACCGCCGTGGCGCGCGTGGGGAGCGTGGCGCCGCCCCGGCGCCCGGAAGGTTTGATCAGACCTTCATTGGGTGCCTGCGGCCGCTAGCTGCCAGCGTTCAATATATTCGCGCAGCGTATGCTTTAGCCAAAATCGCGTGAGTTCGGCTTGTTTCACAGAGGATTGACTGCCGCTGAGCAGGTCAAGTGAGGCTAAATCGGCACTGATTCGCTGCTGAATGCTGGGCAGCCGCTCATTCAAATTCTCAAAAGTTGTGTGCTGAAAAACGAGGTGATACCACTGCCACATTGTCCGTGGTGGAACCTCCACTCTAATCTTATCCCGTCTAGTTTTAATCGGTCTTCCCTCAGTGTCCACCCGATCAACGATCGTGACGCTCACCATGACGAATCGATGTTCGGGAAATGAGGCGCGAAGCAATGCAACCTGTTGCTCGCTTGCTTGGATGCCGCCCGCCGCAAATAGGCACGAGGTGTAAAGGGCGGCAGCGACCAGACACTTGCTCAATTTCATGGCGACTACCTACAATGCACCCATTGCACAAATTGAATAACTCTCATGGGAATTTCTTTGGGAAAGGTGCCGAGTCCACCAAGCGCTGGACTTCGAGATTTAGCCAACCAACTCGATCGCGACTTTTCCCAGCATCCATGTATCTAGCGAAGAGTGTGCGGCACGCGGCAGTAGCATCAGAAATGTGGGCAGTTTCTAGTAATAGGCCGCGAGCCCTGATGTCCTCTAGTGCATGCTCGAATTTTTGCATCAAGGCAGAGTATTCGTGATCGATCGGTTCGTCTCGTCTGAGGGCCACCACGCCCATTGGAGCAGCCCCTAAGAGGTCATCGGCAGACTGTTGTTCGCCTTTTTTCAGGTTCTCACTGGATAACTCATGTTCTCTTTTTAGTGCCTGAAAGCGCAGCAATATTTTCGCAGAAATCTCCCGTTCGCCTCGCTCGAGTTTACCTACCCACTCACGCGTGATCCCCAGCGCTTCGCCAAGTTCGTCTTGGCTGAGCCGGTGCGCTTCTCGCCAAGCTTTCAGATCGGCTGCTGTCAAAGTAGGGATCACAAAAAAAGATAACTGGGGTTCGCTATTCCTGCTTGACGAGAACTCTAGTTCTCTCAAAGTTGACGACTGTTAACCATAGTTCTCACCGTGCCCCCCCTGAATCAAGCCTTAAAACAGCAACAGCATGATCCGGCTGAGCTGCGGCACGCCATGATCGACCAACGGTTATCCGTAGCTGACATTGCGCGCAAAATCTGCCGCCCAAGACCGACTGTATCGACGGCAATTAGCCGCGGGAAATACCCGCGTGTCTTGGCGCAAATCCGGAGGGTCCTTGATGTCTGATGCGACGAGAGCCGCGCTGCAGTGCTGTGCGCGCCTATGCTGGCAGCATCGCGAGGCACTACGCCTTTCGCCTGCCGAGATAGAGCAAGCCCTCATTGCGTGGATGGAGGTCGGTGATGTGCGCGAAGCGGAAGCGGCTACAGAGGCACTCCAGGCCATACGCACTGCTGCAAATAAGCAACTGGTCTTCGACGCGATTATTCAACGCCGCCTGTGAAATACCTTTCTTTATGTCCCCAGTCCCCCAGATCCTCCACCTCGACCCCCACAAGTTGACCGAGCATCCGCTGTTGGCGGCGCTGCCGGTCTTTGACGAGCGCGCCCCCGAGTTTGTCGCCCTGCAGGCCTCGATCGCCGACGCCGGCGTGGATGTGCCGATCCTCGTGGATGAGCGCGACCGCATCCTCGACGGGCGCAACCGGGCCCGCGCCTGCCGCGCCCTCGGGCGCGCCGTGCCGGCCCTGCGCCGGCGGAGCGAGGAAGCCTCCGAAATCGCCCTCCGCTCGCTCATCAACCGCCGCCACCTGCCCAAGGGCGCCCTCGCCTACCTCGCCGTGCCGCTCTTCGCCGAGGCTGTCGAGGCCGGCCGGGCACGCCGCCTGGCGAATCTCAAGGAAGGCGTTTCCCGAAACCCGATTCAATCGGGTATCGGCAAAACCGTCGAGCAGCTCGCCGCCGATCTGGGCTTTTCGCCCGACCTCCACGAGCAGGCGGTCAAGGTGCGCAAGCTGTTCGAGTCGCCGAAGAAGCGCGAGTGGCACGATGGCCGGCAGGTCGTGCAGATGACCCTGCGCGAGTGGTTCGAGCCGCGCCTGCTCTCGGGCGAGATCGGGCTCGGCGGCATCCTCCAGGCGGTGGCCGGCAAGGACAGCACGGAGGGCCAGCCCGCTGCCAAGCGCGCGCTGCCGGTGCTCATCCGCCGCGGGTTCAGCGACCTGAGCACCCGCTTCGCGCGCTGGGAGACGCTTCCGCCGGCCGAGCGCCGCACCCTCGCCCGCGATGTCGCCAAGGAGGCGACGGAGTGGCCCGAGGATGTCCGCAACGAGGTGCTCGCCCAACTCGAGCAGGTCGCCAAGGCCCGCCCGGCCAAGCCGCAGTTCTGACGCCGCGCCAGAGTTTCCCCCCCCACCACCACCAAACACGAAATCCCGAGGACAACAGGATGACAAACACACCCACAGTTAACCGCGATCGCGTCCGCGCGACGCTTACGCCGGAAGAAACCGCGCTTGAACGCGCGGCGTGGAATGCTCTCACCGCCCGGCTTGATGCCGAGGAAGCGATGAAGGCCGCCCGCCTCGCGTTGCGCCGCGCCCGCGCCACTGAGCGCAAGGCTGAGAAAGCATGGCGCCAGCATCCGAAGGGACGGGAATACCAAGCGGCAATCCTGGCCGATTGCGCGCTCGCCCGGCCAATGCCCATCGCGATCTGAGCCATGCCGCCCGCCCTCGCACTTCCCCCGCCGGCGGCGCTCACGAGCGCAGCGCACACGCTCACGCCCGCGCAGCTCGGCTTGCTCTGCGATCGCGCGGCCGAGCTCTCGCCGGCCGCGGTGCGCAGCCTCCTGGCCGAGTTCGCCGGCTCGCTGGAGGCCGTCGCGATCTACACCGGACGTTTCGACACCTACGCGCACCTCTCCGCGCTGCTGGCGGAGTTGGCGCGGAAGCACCCCGCCGTTGATGGCGATCCGTCGCTATTCGCAGGCCTGCCGCTCCCTCCGGTCGCCGAACCGGCCCCCGCCGGCGGGGAGCCTTCAGCTTTCAGCGTTCAGCCTTCAGCCGTGTGACCCCATGCCCACCGAGCACCAAGTTTCCGAGGAAAACCGCCGCATCGCCATCGTCCAGGCTGCCCTGTCGCTCCTCGAGCAGGGCCAGAGCCAGGCCGCCATCGCCGAGGCCCTCGGCGTCACGCCGCCGACGCTCTCGCGCTACCTGCACCTCCACCGGCTCGGCGGCTACGCCGCCCTGCGCCCGGCCACGACCAACGCCGGCCGTAAGCCGCTGATCAGCCCGACCCCGGAGGAGCAGGCCGCCATCCAGCGCCTCACGCTGCAGACCGACCCGCACGACCCGGCCAAGACCCGCCGCGTCTCCGTCTCCTTCGCCCTCCGCGCCTACGCGCGCTCGGAGGCCTGCCGTCCGGAGCTGGCCGAGGCCATCCTCAAGCCGCGATCGAGCAAGCACACCATCACGCCGACTCTCCGCCGGCTCGCGCGCGTGACGCAGAGCTCGCGCCTCCTCCACGCCGGCCCCGACACCTTCGCCCTGCACGGCATCGTCACGCCGCGCGACCTCACCTGGCTCGACGAGGCCGGCGTCGAGCGCCCGATCTACCCAGGGCTGCTCTTCGAGAGCGACGACATGACGAGCAACGAGCCGTGCTGGGTGCCGTGGGAGGACGAGGCCGACCCCTGCGCTGCGAAGTTCGGCTGCCGCCTGATGCGCCCGCAGATGCTGCCCTGGCTCGACGTCGGCTCGGCGTCGTTCCGCAGCTACTCGCTCGTGCTCCGCTACAACGACGCCTACCGCGCGCGCGACATCCTCTGGAGCATCTCGCACCTCTTCCACACCGTCGGCGCGCCGCGCTACCTGCGGCTCGAGTTCGGCGCCTGGGACGCGAAGGACATCAACGCCCTCGAGAGCGTGCACGGGCTCTGCCAGATCCAGCGCGCGACCTCGGCGAAGACCAAGTTCATCGAGAACCGGTTCAACACCCTGCAGAAGTTCCTCGCCCTCGGAGGCGTGTCGATGGGCCGGCACCGCGGGGTGAAGGAGCTCGAGACGAAGCAGTGGCTGGCCTGCCGCGAGGGCCGGCTCGATCCGCGCACGGTGTTCCCCTCGCTCGAGCAGTGGATCGCGCGCGTCGATGCCGCCTTCGCCGCGTGCAATGCCGAGCCGATCGAGGGCGAGGTCTATGGCCCAGCCAACGCCCAGCGCTTCCACGGCCGGCGCTCCTGGGTGCCGGACGAGATCTGGGAGCTGCACACCCGCGCCAACCCGCTGCGCCGGCCGAGCGTCGAGGAGAGCTACCGCCTCCTCCCGCTCCAGGCCGATGTGTCGGTCCGCGGCGGGCATGTCGGCGTCAAGGTCGCGGAGCACAACGCCACGTTCTATTTCTACGCCGACGCCTTCGCCCGGCTGGGCGACGGCTACAAGGTGCGGGTCTGCTTCGACCCCGCGCAGCCCGAGCTCGGCGCGGCCATCGTCAACCGCGAGGCGGGCGCCCGCTCCGCCCAGGACCTCGACAGCGCCCAGCCCCACCGCCCCTACCGGCCCGACCAGCTCATCTGCATCGCCGAGGCGGTGGACCGCGTGCCGCAGTTCTCGGCGACCTCTCAGTGGGACGACCGGACGAGCTTCGAGCGCCGACGCCGCTACCGCGAGCAGTGCCGCCTGCAGTATCGCGCCATCATGCCCTTCGGTCGCCGCCAGGCGGAGGCGCCCAAGGTCACCGAGCACCGCGACGGCCGGGGCAACGTCGGCACCGCCTCAGTCAACGCCCCGCGCATGGAGCCTTCAGCCTTCAGCGTTCAGCCTTCAGCGCCGGCCACGGCCCGTCCCGTCTCCCCCGCCATCGCGGCGCGGGCGAAGCGCGTGCAGACGCGCGACCTCGTGCAGGCCGCGGCGGCGAACGTCACGGCGGCCGACATCGCCGCCATCACCGAGGACACCACGCCGCGCAGCGTCGGCGCGTATGCCTTCGATGAGATCTGCGACGCCTTCGCGCCCGAAAAGCCGGCGTCCGCGCCGTCGCTCGCGGAAATCTCCGACTTCCTGCGCGACGACTGAGCCGCGCCTTCACCGCAAACCACCCGAGGACAAAATGAGCAGCAGAACCCCCACCAACGTCGCCGATCCGTCCGCCCAGGCCGCCGCCAGCTCGGCGCACGCCCGCATCAACGTGCCGATCAATTTGGACAACTGGCGCCGCCTCCCCGAGGCCGTCACCAGCCGCCTGATGTGGCTGCACCAATATGTCCTCGACGAGAAGATCGGCTGGGCCGAGGCCGCCGAGGCGCTCGGTTACGACGACAAGGCCGAGGGCCAGAGCGCGATCTACAACGCGCTCAAGGGCATCTACGATGGCGACTGGGAGGAGTTCTGCGAGCGCGTCGATGGCTGGCGCAAAATCGTGCAGGCCCGCGCCGGCATCATCCTCACAGAGTTCGCCGGCAACCCCATTTCGCAGCTCATCTGGGCCGGGCTTGACTACGCCGTGGCCAACAAATCGATCACGCTGATCGAGGGCGAGTCGGGCCACGGCAAGAGCATCGCGGTCAACGCATGGCGCGTCGCCCCGGAGAACAACCACGGCAAGTCCGTCTGTTCCGAGTGCGCGAGCGTCGGCGGCATCAAGGTTTTCCTCGGCGAACTCTGCGGCCTCACCGGCGGGAACCGCAACGCCTCGATCGGCGCGATGCGCGACCACCTCTTCCGCTCGTTCAACCCGCACCGCATCCTCATTCTCGACGAGGCGATCCGGCTCCTGCCGAAGAAGGCGACCTCGATGCCGGACAAGCTCGACTTCGTGCGCGAGCTGCACGACCGCACCGGCTGCGCCATCGCGCTGATCGCCACGCGCCGTTTCAGCCACGAGATGGACCGCGGCGTCTACATGTTCGAGCAGGTGCTCGGCCGCATCGGCATGCCGATCCGCCTGCCCAGCGTGCTCGAGGAGGCGCACTTCCGGCCGATCCTCGTGCAGTATTTCCCGCGCGCGTCGAAGCAGCTCCTCGCCACCTGCGAGCAGATCGCGAACGACCGCCTGCCGCGCCAGAAGGGCCGGCTCCGCCTGCTCTCTCAGGTGCTTCGCCTCGCCAGCCGCATCGCGTCGAAGAAGAAGACGCGCCTCGCCGAGACCCACTTTTTCGAGGCGCTCGCCGCCCGCGAGCAAATGATGGGCGAGAACCCCAATCACGCGCGCTGAACATGACGCCCTCCTCCCAGGCCGCCATCGAGCTCTGCATCGAGCGCATCGCCGCCCACCAGGCGGCGCATGGCCTCAGCGATGCCCAGTTGGTCCGCACCTTCCCCGCCTTGGGCAGCCCGCGCACCTGGGCGCGGCTCGCGGTGAAGGATTTCGCTTCCGCCCCGCTCGAGAGCTGGGCGGGTGCCGTCCGCAAGGTGCACGACGAGATCGAGGGCCGGGCCGCGCCCGCCGCCGTCAGCGACGCCCCCATCGCCCTCGTCAGCCGGCACCTCGCCGAGGCCCACCGCTGCCGGGTCGAGGGTCACCTCGCCCTCGCCCGCAGCCACTGCCGCACCGCCCGCGCCGCGATCGAGCAATACCAACGCCACCTGACCGCCCCATCCCCATGAAATTCGTCGTCATCCGCGACGCCCAGGGCATCGAGACGCCCCACTTCGCCGTCGCCCCCGTCACCCACCGCCAGCTCGCCGACGCCTGGCTGCGGCAACCCGGCCGCAGTGTCGTCTCCGCCGGCTTCGTCGAGATCCACGCTGACAAGGCCCATGTCTTCGGGCGGAGCGAGAGCCTCGACCTCGGGCCGCGCCTGGCGGATGCGGCGCTCATCACAGCGTTCTACCGCGCCACCGTGCGCATGGCGAGAACTGCCGACGCCGCCGGCGCGCCTGAGATTCAACCGTCAACCTCCACCGGCGCATCCGCGCCCTGACCATGCGCACGCTCCTCATCGTCATCAGCCTGATCTGCACCCTGACCAATCTCGCCCTGTTCTGGGATTGGGCGGACCGCGGCCACACGACGTTCGCCGTCGCCGCCATCCTCAACGCCGCCCTCGGGCTCTTCGTCGCCGGTCTCCTCCGCCGCCTGCGTTTCTGATCATGCCCGAAACCCCCCACCAACCCGCGGTCAAATCCGCTCCGCCGACCAAGCCCTGCGTCTGCTGCGCCGAGTGCAATCACGACGGCCTGCCCGACCGCGATCTCGACGGCTACGTCTGCCGCGTGTGCAAGGGCGCGCTGATCGTGGCCGAGCGGCACATGGCGCTGGCGGAGATCGAGGGCTGTGTGCGCCACCCGCACGAGCCCTGAGCCCGCCCGATCGTTTTCCAACCCGAACCTCAACCTAAACGCGCACTCGCGCCCCACCCATGGCCAAGATCGAAGTCAGTCAAGTCGCCGAACTGCTCAAGAAGCACCACCTCGCCCCCGAACTCCTCCGCGAAATCGTCGAGGACATGAACGAACTCACCCAGGCCGCCGCGGATGAAGACATCGCGCTGCCCGCGCCGAAGAAGCAGTTTGTGATCGTCCTCAGCGATCCCGCCGGCGTGCTGCCGCGGCAGGACATCGTCGGGTGGGTCGTGCAGATCCCGGAGTGCTCCAGCCCCTTCTCCACTCCCGACCGCATCTTCAAGGGCGCCTACGAGTTCAACGCCTCCAAGCGCGG
>CAYYVB010000060.1:0-1913 GCA_964475035.1 uncultured Opitutaceae bacterium
TGCTGTTGAGCGAGAAGGCGCCTTGGTCGGCGCCACCCACGATCGTCCACGTGACCGTCTCGTTGGCGGTGAAGGTCGTGACGGTCGTTTGGTTTTCATCGACCGTAATGGCCGACGTCGCATCGCCCGGGCTGCCGGATGGGCCGCTGATTTCGGGCGGGGTGACGTCGGTGGTGATGGTTTCGAAGTTGAGCGTGGTCGTGTCGGAGAAGCCGGCGTAGGTGTTGCCGGTGGTGTCCTGCACGGCGCCGGAGGCGATAGTGAGATAGTAACCGCTGTTCGGGCTGAGGTCGTCGCCGGGGTTGATCGTGATGGTGTTGCCGGAAAAGCCGATGGTGCCGCCCAAACTGCCGAGCCCGGTGGCGACGTTGAAGGTCTCGACGACAGAATTGTCGCTCGAGAGGCGCAGCACGATGTTGCCGGTGCCGGCGGCGATCGCGGAGTCGAAGGTGAGCGTGATGTTCGCGCCGACCGCGATGCCGGTGGCGTTGTCGGCAGGTGAAGACGAGGTGAGGCTCGGGCCGGTGTTATCGAGGGTATAGCTCTCGTCGGCGCCAGTGGGTGTCGTGTTGGTGAGGGTGTTGGGAGCAGGCGCGATATCGGCAATATCGTGTCCGCCGGCGAGGGTGAGGCCGAGGGTGCCGTTGGCGCTGGCGAGACCGGCTCCGGCGACGGTGACGTCGTAGACGTTGGGGCTAATCTGGGTTACGCCGGTGATGGTGCCGCTGCCGGCGGCGGTTCCGCTGAGCGCGAAGTCAGCGGTGCCGACGTTCTGGACGTCCTCGCTGAAGGTGACGCGGAAAGTGACGGAGTCGGCGTTGGTGGTTTCTGCAGTGGGTGTCTGCCGGACGACGCTCGTGATGGTGGGAGCAACCGTGTCGTTGGAGCCGAGTCCGCTGACGGTGAAGGTCAGCGTATTGGAAAGAATGCTCGGGTTGCCTGCGGCGTCGGAAGCGGTGTTGGCGGGCAACCAGACGGACGCCGAGCCGTTGACGGCGGGCGTGAAATCAAAGGTGTAAGTCGTGCCCGAACCGCTGAGATTGGAAACGACGGCATCGTTCGAGGTCGCGAAATCCCCGGCGGTCAAACCGGTAACAGGCTCGTCGAACGTGACGGTCACGCTAACCGAGCCGGGGCCGGTGATGGTCAGGCTGCTGACGGTGAGCGTGGGCGTCGGCGGAGTGCGGTCGTGCTCGAATGTGGTGGAGTCGTTGAATTCGTTGCCGTTGATGTCGTAGTAACGCGCCGAGACAGTGATGGTGCCGTCGGCGAATCCACTGAGGTTGAGCGGTGTGAGCGACCAGGTGAGGTCGTTCTGGATGAGCGCGGAATCGAGGACTGTGGTCGTGCCGTCGGTAATGCTGACGGTGACGGTTTCGCCGGCGGTGGTGGAGGTCGTGACGCCGGCGATGGCAACTGTATCGTCTTCGATCGCGTTGGCGGTGTAGTCGCCGCCAAGGGTCGGGCGGGTGACAGTGATAGTGGGCGCGGCGCCGATCTCGAGGGACTTGGTCGCGGTGGTTTCGTTGCCAACGCTGTCCTCGCCGGTGGCGGAAAGGCCGAGCGTGGTGTCGTTGGTGTAGGTGACGACGGGGCCGGTGCCGCCGTTGGCGGTGGGGTTGCCGGTATCAACGCTCCAGAGGCCGCCGTCCTGAACGATGGCGGTGTAGGTGTAAGTGGTGCCGCCGGGCGTGTTGTCGGGGTCGATGACGAGTGTGATGGTGCTGCCGGCGGGGAGATCGGTGGTGCCGGTGATGAGCGGCGTAGTGTCGGGCGTGCGGTTGTTCGACGTGATGGCGATGACGGGCGGAGTGACGTCGACGGTGAGCGTCTGGGTGTCGGTGCCGGTGTTGCCCGCCGGATCGGAGGCGGAAGCGGAGAGCGGGGTCGGGCCGCTGAGGCCGGTGCTCGGG
>CAYYVB010000060.1:1923-7160 GCA_964475035.1 uncultured Opitutaceae bacterium
GGTCTTGTAGGTGACGTCGACGTCACCGTCGTTGTCGGTGTCGAGCGTAAGGGTGAGAATGCTGCCAGCCGGGAGGCCAGTGCTGGTGCCGGAAATGACGGGAGTGGGATCACCGGTGATGTCGGTGGTGGCGCCGCCGGAGATGGTGACGGAGGCGGCGGTGTCGATGACCACCTCGTTGGTGGTGAGGTCGGTGGCGTCGTCGCCGCTGCGGGACACGGTGGCGGTGACGGCATAAGTGCCGTCGGAGAGCGGGCTGGAGGGCGTGAGCGACCAACCGGTGGCGGTGACGACGAGGTTGCCGTTGCCGACCGAGTAAGTGACGCTGTTGACGATCACTTCGAGCACATCGCCCGAAACCTGAGTCCAAGTGCCGGTGATGGTGGGCGTGTTGTCGTTGGTGGTCTGGGTGGAAACCGTGGGCGTGTTGAGGCCGGTGGCGCTGGTGCTGTTGCCGTAGGCGTTGGTCGCAGTGGCAACGATGCGCGCAGAAGGCTCGAGCCCGGCTTCGGGCAACGTGCCGGAAGTGGGCGTGGCGGTGGAAAGATCGATGCTCCAGCCGCCGCCACTCTGCACGGTGGCGGCATAGGTGACGTCGATGTCGCCGTCATTGTCGGTGTCGATCTCGATGAGGATCGGAGCGCCCGCGCTGAGCGAGGTGGTGCCGCTGATGGTCGGCGTGGTGCTGCTCGCCAGGTCGCTGGTGTCGATCGTGATGTCCGGCGCCTCGGCAGCGGTGGTGGTGTTGTAAAGCTGGGTGGTGGAATCGGCGGCGTTGCCGCGACCGGTCGCGACGCTGGTGGCGACACCGCTGTTGACCGAGACGGTGATGGTGCCGTTGTTGTCGGCGGTGGGCGTGACGGTGAGCGTATAGACCGAGCCGCTGCCACTGAGCGTGCCGGGGCTGCCGCCGGTGACGGTGATGTCGCCGATCGCGAAGCCCGTGACGTCCTCGCTGAAGGTGAAGGTGAACGTGACCGGTCCGGTGGCGTAGGTGGCCGCGGTGTTGTCGGTGATGGTCAGCGTGGGGCTGGCGAGGTCGATGGAACCGAACAGGGTGTTGGTGACGGTGATCGCGCTTTCGACAATCGAGGCGCGCACCACCAACGGACCGTTGGCGAGCGACTTGACCTGATTTTCCGTCAACGTGGCGGTCCAACCGGCGACGCCGTTGGTCGCCATCGTCGCGGTGACGACGGTGCCATTCACGTCGGTGACCGTGACCGTAAAGGTATTGAGCGCCGCGGAAGTGAGCGAAGTGGTGCCTTTGATGGTGATGCCGCCGGAGACGTCGGCGGCCGTGATGACGTTGTCGCCGGTGCTGGTGCCGGTGTTGTAGTCGAGGAAATCGACGCTGATCGTGGCGGTGGAGCTGTTGCCGGAAGAAGTCGAGAAGGTGCTCGAGATGGTTTTCTGCGTGATGTTGCCGGCGGAATCACGGGCGGTCGTCGAGTTGGTCGGCTCGACCTCGATACGAATCGAGTAGTTACCTACGTTGGATGGCGGATCGTAGGTAAAGCGTCCGTCGGCACCGACCGTGACGGTGGTGCTGGAGAAGACTTCAACGTTTGTGTCAGTCCGGAAGATGCGGACGGTGAGCTGCGTGTTCTCCGGCAGATCGGTGATACCGGTGACGACACCCTGCTGGCGGCTGAACGGATCCTGCGTCGTGAGGTAGATGCGGTAGGGCGTCTTGTCGTGCGTGACCGAGGTGTCGACGTCGCTCAGGTTGGTGCCAACGAGCGTGGCGGTGACGGTGAGCGTGCCGTTGTCGAGCGAGGAGAGGTTCTGCGCGGAAGTGCTCCAGTTGCCGGAGCCGTCGATGGTGACGCCATTGACTTCGACGCGATTGCCGCTGGCGTCGGTGATGACGAGGTCGACGGTCATGCCCGCGGTGCCGGTGCCGGAAATGACAACTGCGTTGTCCTCGGTGGCGTTGAGCCAGGCTTCGCCGCCGGAGGTGTTGCTGACGACGGCATTGGAATCCGTGCTCGCGGTCGAGGTGATGCCGGTGATGGCCACGGTCGGCGTGCTGATGGTAATTTCCTGCGTGTCGGAGACGCTGCCGGTGCTGTCGGTGGCGGTGACGACGAAGGTGCCGATGAAGCCGCCGGAGGGCATGACGCCGGAGATGGGCGTGGCGCTGCCGGTGTTGAGCGACCAGTTGCCGCTGAGGTCGGTGTTGACCGAGAACGAGACGGGGGAAGTGAGGTTGTTCGACGGATCGGGGTCGAAACGGATGATGACGAAGCCGCCGGCGTTCTGCGAGGTGCCCGAGAACGTGGGCGTGGTGTCAATGCCGCTGGGGTCGTTGGTGATGTCGACCGCGACGATGGGGGTGTTGGTGACCGTGATCTCGGTCGTTGTGACGTCACTGACGCTGGTCACGCCGCGCGTGACTGTGACGACCACTTCGTAATTGTTGCCCCCCACAAAGGGCGTGAAGGTGCCGCTCGTGGGTGTGGCGGTGGCGAGATTGAGCGACCAAGTGTTGCCCGAGGGCGAAAGCGTGTAGGTGGCGCCGCCGACGGTGACGGTGAGCGTGTCACCCGCGATGTTGGTCCAGGTGCCGGTGAGCGTGGGCGAAGGGAGATTGGTCGTGAGTGTCGCGACCGTCGGGCGATTGAGGCTCGTGGCGGTGGCGGTATTCCCGGCCGAGTCGGTGGCGCTGGCGGTGATCTTGGCGTAGGAAGTGAGCCCGTTGGTGGGCATCGTGCCGGAGACCGGCGTGACGGTGTTGGTGTTGAGCGACCACAGTCCGCCGGAGACGACCACCTGATAAACGAGCGCGGCCGTGCCGGTATTGTTGTCGTGATCGATGGTGACGGTGATCACGGAGCCATCGGGCAGATCGGAGGTGCCGGTGATGGTCGGACGGCCTGAGGTGGTCGAAGCGAGTTGATCGATCGCGATGGCCGGCGGGGTCTTGTCGTGCAGGACCGAGGCGAGGTCGGTGATCGTGTTGGAGCTGTCGTCGAGCGCCGTGGCGGTGACAGTGAGCGTGCCGTCGTTGAGGCCGGAGAGGTTGAGGCCGCTGACCGTCCACGAGCCGTCGCCGGCGGTGGTGGTGGTGCCTTGGACGGTGGTGGTGCCGTCGGTAACGGTAAGCGTGAGCGTGCGGTTCGCGAGATACTTGCTCGTGCCCGAGATGGAGACGGAGTTGTCCTCGGCGTCGTTGAGCAGGCCGCCGCTGATCGGCTCGGCGATGGTGATGAGCGGACCGGCAGATACGGGATTGGACGCCGACATCGGCTCGGTGAAGGCACCGAGATCGGCAAAGGTGGCGTTCTTGTCGTAGCTGGCGCCCACGCCGTTGAGGTCGCCGTTGATCGGGCCGGGCTGGGTCTGCGTGAACGAGACGTAGCGCAGCGTCGTGTCCTTGGTGAAGCCCGCGATGCCGGTCGCTCCGCGCGGGCCGTAAACACCGTTGCGGTCGACCGGCGAGGCCTTGGCGAGGACGGTGGCGATGTCGGCCACCGGGATGCGCCAGGAGACGAAGATGTCGTTGCCGCCGGCATTGCCGAGGTTGGTATTGCCGTTCCAATGCGGGTCGGTGGCGCTGGAGACGGCGACGACGGAGTAATTCTGCGCCGTGAACGGATAGACGCCGTTGTTGGGCAACCATCCGGTGGGCAATGGCGAAGTAGTCGTCGTGTTGGGCGAGATATTCGCGCCGGTGCCGGGATCGAGGAGGCGGACGGCCTGGGTGTTGTTGCGGCCGTCGACGGAGATGAAAAGATCGATGCGGCCGTCGAGGTTGGCGTCGATGCCGACGATCGCGACGCCGTTGAAGATGGCGGGGGACGAACTCGTCGGGTTGTCGATGCGCAGTCGGAAGGCCATCGTGTCGTCCGCCGTGTCCGCCGTGCCGTTGTCGTCGAACGCGACGTAGAGCGAACCGTGGCTGGCGTCGCCGATGATGTCGGTGTCGGCCGCGCCGGCCTGGCTGTCACCCTGCGGATCCTGGATGGTGCCGAACATGACGGCGGTCCAACCCGTGTTGCCCGCCAGAGAAATCGTGCCGAGCCGGTCCTGATACGCCTCGATGCCGGCAGCGGAGAGGATGAGCTCGCTCTCGATGCTGCCAGTGGCGGCTTCGAGCTGCCAATCGCCGCCGCCCGAAGCGTGACCGGTGGTGTTGGTCGATGCCGCGACGTCGGCGCCAGTGTGCTCGGCGAGGCGGCCGAGCAAGGTCGCGCCCTGCCAACCTTGCGCGATGTCGCAACCCCAGAGGAGAATGTCGCCGTCCTCGGTCAAAGCCGAGCCGATGGCCGCCAGTGCGGTGCCGTGCTGGCCGAGATTCGTGATGTTATAGTCAGTCGCACCGACGCGAAGCACACCCTCGGCGCCGTGGCTGATGACGTGAATGGCCTCGAGTCCGCTGCGCCCGGCGAGCGCGGCCTGCATCTGCGCGAAACCGTCGCGGCTCGGATCGATCAGGACGACTTCGATGCCCGGACGGAGGTTGGCGACCAGCGTCTGCCAATTCGCCACTGCCGTATCGACAAAAGCGATCTCGTTGACCGGTGTCGGGGAATTTTCCGTCGTCGCAACCGGTGTGATTTCCGGCGGCAGAATCGGCTCATCGGCCGGGACGATCGGCTGAACCTCGGTCCGCTCAGGCGCGGCGAGCAACGCGCTCGCATCGATGACGTGCTCGGCACCCTTGGCGACATCGCCGTCGAAGACGAGGCGCTGCTCGAGCGCGAGGGGCGCGGGACCGGTGCGGCGCAGGCGAAGCGGCTGACCGGGCGAAGCAGGACGGGAGGAAACGGCGGGCGACGGGTTGCGAGTATTCTTTTTCATGGGCGCAACTAACGGGGAAATTTGGGAAATGAGGGGTAAGGGATACCGCGGTCAGGGCACCGGCGGCGGGGTGACGGCGACAGTGCCGCTCATGCCGGCGATGAGTTCGGGATGTTCGCCCTCGAGGGCGGCGATAAGTTTGACGGATTGGCTCACCGCATCGACCTTGGCGCCGATGCGCTCGATGCGGGCGTTGTAGGTGCGGCTTGTTTCCTCAATCGTGACCGTGATCGCCTGCCCCACCCGCAACCACGCGAGCCATTTGGAGGGAGCGATGAAGTTAACCTCGGGCAGGGCGTCATCGATGATTTCAAGCACAGCCTGGCCAGGCTGGACAAATTCCTCGGGGCGCACCTTCTGCTCGGCGACGCGGCCGTCATACGGCGCGCGGATCACGCAGCGCTCCAACATCGAGCGGGCATAGGCAACTT
>CAYYVB010000060.1:7170-12591 GCA_964475035.1 uncultured Opitutaceae bacterium
CAACTTCGGCGCGCGCCTTGCGCACCTCGGCCTCGGCGAGAGCTGCCTCAATCTGACCGACGGATTGCAGCTCCACCAGACGCTGGTTGGCGGCCGCGGTCTTCTCGGCGGCCACGAGGACGGCCTCGGCACGTTCGAGCTGCGCGCGCTGGAGCGTCGCATCAAAGCTGATCAGCAATTCGCCGGCGCGGAACCGCGCGCCTTCGGGTGTGTGGACGGCACTGACCTTGGCGCCGACCTCGGCGGCAACGACAGCATAGCGGCGCGGCACGAGCTGGGCGCGGACCACGTCACGCGCGTCGTCACGGGCGACGATCGGCCCGGCGACCGCCAGCAGGACGACCGACAGGAGCGACGTGAGCCGGAACCGCGACATGATCAGGAGCCAGACGGAGCGCGAAAATCGCGGAGCTTTTCGTAGTCGATGACCGGCTCAGGCGACTCGGGAATCGATCCTGCCTGCCAAGTTGCGCGCCAGACGTGGATGACCTCGGTGAGTTGCTCGACGCTCTGCTCGTCGACGCTGGAGAGGTCGATCTCCATGCCAAGTGTCGCCTGCAAGGTGCTGAGTGCGACGTTGAATTCGGCGAGGGCCTGATAACGACGGAGCATGGAAACGATATTGGCCGTATCGGCGGCGACCTTGGTGAGCATGCTCTCGGTCTGGGCGTTCGCGCGGTTGGCGGCGTCACGCTGGATGCTCTGGTCAATCTCCCAGATGCGGTCGGCGAGGCGGAGCTGGCGGTAGGTCGAGGCCAGCTCAAGGCGAGCGATGTTCACTTGTGCCATCAGGGCCATCTGGAGGGCGATGGCGCGCTGCTGCGCGAGGGCGACGCCGCCCTTCGAGAGACGCATGTGCGCGGGCATCGCAAGGAGGCCCGTAAGATTTTGCGAAAGGAAGAAGCCGGCCTCGCGCCACGTGTTGTTGATGAGGAAGCTGTCGGTGTTGTGCTTCACATCGAGGTTGAGCGAGAGATTGGGCAGAAGCTTTGCCAGTGTTTTGCGGACTTCGTCGCGGGCGATACGGACATTGTAGAACTGCTCTTTGAGGTCGGCGTTGTGGAGGATCGCGACTTCCTCCATCTGCTCGACGGGGATCTCGAGGACCGCGATGTTCGGCGCGTCGCTGGGCTCGATGACAGTGAAGTCGGAGCCGAAGGGGGCGTTGATGAGGTTGGCGAGCGTGGAACGCGCGGTGGCGAAATCCTTCTCGATGGTGGAGAGGAGGCGGATGTTCTCCAGCATCTGGCGCTGGTAGCGGAGGCTGTCGGTCGGGTTGCTCACGCCTTCGCTCGTGGCCTTGGCCGCATCGACGAGCGCAGACTCGGCGATAGCGACCGTGCTGCGGACGTCATTGAGCAGACGCTGCGCACTGGCCATGCGCCAGAACGCGATCGCGACATCGCGTTGCAGCGCGTGCATCGCCTTGCGCCGTTGTTCGGATGCGATGAGCAGGCGGTTGGCGTTCTGCTTCGCGGTGAAGTAGCTGACCGAGAAATCGAGCACGCTCCAACTGAGGCCGAGATCGTAGAGGCCGTATTCGCGCTCACTGGAGATGTAGGGATTGGCGAGCGAAGGCAGACCCGTGATGGAATCGCGGCTGCGTGTGATGAGGTCGCTGTCGCGCCCGCGGTAGCCGGCGGAGGCGAGCACACGAGGCAACATGTCGAAGTTGGAGGCGTCCCAGACGTTGAACGCAATGGCCTGCTCAAGGCGGCGTGCGCGTTCGTGCAGGTTGTATTTGATGGCTCGAGCCATCGCCTCCTCGAGAGTGATCGCGCGCGTGATCGGCTCGACACCTTCGTGCGCAGCCACCTTAGCTGCTTGGCTAGTGGCGAGAATTTCATCACGCGTCGCCGATTTCGGCGCCACGGACGAACATCCGCTGAAGAGCAAAATAACTGAACTCACGAGCAAAACGTGCTTCGCGAGTCCGTTTCGGGACATAGGAGTGAAGTAAGACATGAGGAACTGGCCCGGGGGCTAATGCGGGGTGGGGTTGCAATGGGAAATAGGGTCTAAAATGCCCTGTCAAATAGTGATTTTACCCTAGGACTTATTGCATCTATCTTCATTAGGGCCATTTGCACCTCTTTATCACTGCGCTAAACGGCGAAAGCAAAAAAGCCCGGCTCACTCGGAGACCGGGCTTTTGTAAATTGGCGGGATGGACGGGACTCGAACCCGCGGCCTTCTGCGTGACAGGCAGACGCTCTAACCAGCTGAGCTACCACCCCGTGAGGGGAAAGAGCGGCGAAAGTAGAATCGGAGTGAGGCTAGTCAAGCGCTCTTTGGAATTTCGTGCGCGGAAATTTTTCCGAGCACGCGCGAAGCCATTTCGCGGTCCGCCGCGATTTGCCGGCGCAAGGCATCGAGATCGGGGAACTTCATCTCCGACCGCAAGTGCTCGAGCCACCACACGCGCACGGTGTCGCCGTAATTCGGCGCCGGCGCGTCGTCGAGCAGGTGCACCTCAAGCACCGGCGCCGCAGCGGCCTCGTCCACAGTCGGGCGCACGCCGAAGTTCGCCACGCCGGGACGCGCCGTGGCCGCGGAGTCGCCGACGCGCACGGCGTAGACGCCAAAAGGCGGATGCAGCGCGCTTTGCCACGCGAGGTTCAACGTCGGGAAACCGAGCGTGCGGCCGAGTTGTCTCCCCCGCCCCACCACGCCGTCCGTGTGGTGAGTGTAGCCGAGCAGGCGGTTGGCCGCGGCGATGTCGCCTGCCGCGATGAGCGCGCGCACGCGCGAGCTGCTCACCGGCTCGCCGTCGCCCTCGAGGCGTGGCGCGATGCGGACCTCGAATCCCCGCTCGCGCGCCGCCGCGGCAAGCAGGCTCACATCGCCCTCGCGGCCGCGGCCGAAACGGAAATTCTCCCCGACACTGATCGCCACGAGGCCGGGAAAGACGCGGTGCAACTGAGCGACGAACTCCTGCGCGCCCGTGCGGGCGAACTCCAGGGTGAAGGGTTGCTCGACGAGAAAATCGACGCCCAGCCGCAACAGCGCGGCGCGCTTCGCCTCGCGGGTCTGGATGAGCCGCGTCGGCTGCCCGGGCCGGAGCACGGCCGCGGGATGCGGCCAGAAAGTCAGCACGCCGGCGGACCCGCCGGTCGCCCGGGCCGCGGCGACGGCGGCGCCGATGACGGCCTGATGGCCGCGATGCACGCCGTCGAACATGCCGATGGCGAGGTGAACCGGGCCGGCGGGAAGCGTCACCCGTTCGAGCGCGTCGAACTGGCGGGGCGCGTTCACGACAGGGCCACGCGAGGCGCCGCCACGAGCGTCGGGATCAGGCGCTTTTCCAACTCCGGCAGCGGCAGCGCCTCGATCTCCGCCAGCGGCAGGCTCTGCTCGATGGTGAATTGCCCGCTTCCCGTGCGGCGCAGCGCGGAGAGGTGACCGCCGCAACCGAGCTTCTGCCCGAGGTCGTGCGCGATGGTGCGCACGTAGGTGCCCTTGGTGCAGTGCAGGCGGAACGCGATCTTCGGCAGCGCGAACGAGAGCAGCTCGAACGCCGCGACGCGGATGAAGCGCGGCTCGCGTTCCACTTCCTCGCCCTTGCGCGCGAGCTTGTAGAGCGGCACGCCGCCGATCTTCACGGCGGAGAACATCGGGGGCTGCTGGTATTGGTCGCCGAGGAAACCCTTCATCGCCGCGCGCACGTCCTCCTCCGTCAGCGGCGGCACGGGGCGCGTCTCCATCACCTCGCCCTCGGCGTCCTGCGAATTGGTGGTGATGCCGAGCGTGAGCTCGCCCTCGTAGACCTTGTCCTGGCTGATGAGGTATTGGGAGATCTTCGTCGCCTTGCCGATAAGCATGATGAGCACGCCGGTGGCCATCGGGTCGAGCGTGCCGGCGTGGCCGATGCGCTGGATCTGGAACTTGCGGCGCAGACGATAGACGACGTCGTGGGACGTCATGCCGGTGGGCTTGTCGACGAGGAGCACGCCCTCGACTTCCTTGGGGGGACGGAGACTCATGCTAAACGAGCTGCGTCCACTTCCTGGAGACGCTGCGTGAAGGCGGCGACGAGCTTGGGATAAAATCCGGCGAGAGAGTCGTGGTAATTCAACCCGGCAGCGCTCGCATGACCGCCGCCGTTGAACTGCGCGGCGATCGAGTCGACGCGATAGGCGGCGCTCTGCGCACGGAGGCTGGCCTTGATCACTCCGGGACGCTCCTCGATCAAGGCGCCGATCGCGACACCATCGAGGGAACGCGCGTAATCGACGAGTCCTTCCGTATCCTCGACGGAGGCGCCGAGTTGCTCGAAAATACCGTGCGGGAGCACGCCGATGCACACGCGCCCGCCGCATTCGAGTCGGAGCGAGCCGATGAAATGTTGCAGCAGGCGCAGCTTCCCCAGCGACTCGCGCTCGTAAAGTTCCTGGCCGGCCTGCGCGGGATTCGCCCCGCGGGCGAGCAATTCTCCGGCGAGGGCGAACACGCGTTGCGAGGTCGAAGCGAAGCGGAACTGACCGGTGTCGGTCATGATGCCGGTGTAGAGTGCCTGCGCGGAGACAGGATCGATCGCGATACCGGCGTCGAGGAAGAGCCCGGCGAGCAATTCGGCCGTGGCGGCGCTGCCGGTGTCGACGAAATTGTGCATCGCGAACCCGCCGTTCGAGAGATGGTGGTCGAAGCACGCAAAGGGATGCGGATAAAGTTCCCGCATGCGGTCGCCGGCGCGGCCTTGGTCGGCGCAGTCGGTGAAGACTGCGAGACGGCCGTCGTGGGAAATCTGGTCGCGTTGGTAGAAAGGCGTGTCGCCGACCAGAAACTTGATGCGGCGCGGGACGTGGTCGGGGTTGACGCCGATGGCGTCGATACCGCGCAAGCGGAGAGCGCGCACGAGCGCGACCTGCGAGCCGATGCAGTCGCCGTCGGGGCGCTGGTGACCGATCACGGCGACGCGGCGGCCGTCCAAATCGCGGAGGACTTGGGCGAAGCGCGCGGCGTATTCCGGGTAATAGCTCATCCCTTGGCCTTGTCCTGCCGGTCCATCTCGTCGAGCAACGACTCGATGCGCACGGCGCGCTCGCCGGAGACGTCGTGGTGGAAGGTGAGGGTCGGCACGTGGCGCATGACGACGTTCTTGGCGACGATGGCGCGGATCTCGGCCGTCTTGGAGGTGAGCCAGCGGGAGGAGCGCGCAATCTCGTCGGGATCGGAGCCGATGACGTTGAAGAAAATCTTCGCCTCGCGGAGGTCGCCGGTGATGTCGGCGCCGGTGATGGTCAGGCGCGTCGCCTCGCTGGTGTAGCGCTTGCGCAGGTAGGCGCTGATCTCGCGCTGGAGCAGCTCGTTGACGCGGAGGAGGCGGTTGGACATCGGATTTTCGATTTTGGATTTCGGATTTTCGATTTCCTGCGTTGTCCCAATCGAAAATCGAGAATCGAGAATCAAAAATTTAGAGCG
>CAYYVB010000061.1:0-12556 GCA_964475035.1 uncultured Opitutaceae bacterium
TACTGCCGCTCCGGCAACCGCTCGGGCCGCATCGCCGCCGCGCTGGCGGAAAAAGGCTACAAGGTCGTCAACGCCGGCGCGTTCAAGGACTGGCAGGCCGCCGGTCTCCCCGTGCGCAAGGTGGAGTGAGCGGTCGCCATGCGGCGGCGGGTCGGGGCGGAGCCACTCTGCACCCTGCCGCGCCTCAACCCGCCCACTCGCGGAGGCGCGCGGCGGTGATCACGCAGACGCAGTCCTCGCCGTCCTGCGTGTGCAGCCACTGGGGATCGAGTTCGGGAAACGCCTGCTCCAGCGCGCCGCGGGCCTGGCCGACTTCGAGGGTCACGAGGCCGTGCGGTTGCAGGCGCTCGCGGGCCTGCCGCAGGAGCCGGCGCACGATGTCGAGGCCGTCGCGTCCGCCATCGAGCGCCATCCGCGGCTCGCGCCGGAATTCCTCGGCGAGGCCGCGCAGTTCGCCAGTCGGCACGTAGGGCGGGTTCGAGAGGATGAGGTCGTATTTCACCGGCGGCACGGCGTCGAAGACGTCCGAGCGGTGGAGCGTGATGCGGCGGGCAAGCTCGTGTTGCGCGACGTTGAACTTCGCGACCGCCAGTGCGTCGGTCGAGAGCTCGATCGCATCCACCTTGGCGGAGGGAAACTGGTGCGCGAGCAGCACGGCGAGGCAGCCGGAGCCGGTGCAGACGTCGACGACGCGCTTGATCGTGCGGCGTCCGGAGGCGCGGCTTTCGATCAGGTCCGCGATCGCGGGGAGCAGCTCCACGAAATACGAGCGCGGGATGATGACGCGCTCGTCGACGTAGAACTTGTGCCCACCGAGGAAGGCCTCGCGCGTGAGGTAGGCGGCGGGGACGCGTTCGTCGATCCGGCGGCGGAAAACTTCCGCGAGCTTCGCGGCCGCCTCGGCCGGGACCTTGCGGCGCAGGACGCTGGGCGGGCTCTCGAGCGGGAGTTCGAGTGTGCGCAGGAGGAGGTAGAGCGCCTCGTCGTGCGCGTTGTCGGCGACCTGGCCGAGCGCGAGCTTCTGGCGCGCGTAGGCGCGGATCGCCCATTGCAGCCATTCACCGACGGTCTGCGGACGCGCGGGCATGGCTCAGGGGCGTTTGCCGCCGCGGTGCTCGGAGCAGGTGCACTGGTCATCGTCGCCGTAGCGGAAATCCTCGTTCGGATGCGTGAGGTCGGTCTTGCCGCAGACGACGCAGCGGTGGCGCGGCTCACGCTCGGTGGAGCGGGCGGCGGTGACACGCGCCTGGTGTTCCATGCGGCGGCGGCCGGTGCGCAGGCGGTCGACGATCTCGCCGGCGAAGAAGAGGAGGAAGTTGCCGAGCGAGGCCAGCACGGTGAGCCGCACGGGCCAGCTGCCCGTGATCATCGTGTAGGCATACATCACGCCTTGGAGCAGGGCGAACCACTTGATCTTCACCGGCAGGATGAAGAACAGCATCAGCTCGAAGTTCGGGTTGAGGAACGCGAACGCGAGGAAGACGCTGCCGGCGAGGAAGACGTTGGTCGCGTAGTTGAAGGGGAAGAGGAACGCCACCGCCGCCGTCAGCGCCCAGCCGGTGAAGAGAAACAGGTTGTAGCGGAACACCCCCCAATGGCTTTCGAGCGCCGTGCCCATCATCCAGAAAATATACCACGCGAAGGCGATGAAGACGGGATGCGCGTTGGGCGGGAGAAAGAGGTAGGTGACGAGGCGCCAGACTTCGCCGTGCATCACCGCGGCCGGCAGGAGCGCGATGCGTTCGAGATCGAAGAACCCGAGGAACGACACGCTCCAGAAAAAGACCTGGCCGAAGACGAGGTAGAGCGAGAGATTCGGGATCGCGAAGCGACCGAAGATGCGCTCAAGCCGTTGGAGAAAAGCCATGCACAGGAAGTGGCAGCCGCCCCGCCGCCGTGCAAGCGCCGAGCGAACGCCGCGCAGGAGCGCCGGCTCCATCAATCGCGCACCCTCACCCGCTCACGATTTCGGTTCGAGCGGGCCGGTCTTTTCGACGGCGGGCCGCGCGGCCTTCGCGGCGGCGGCATCAAGGGCGTCGATGACCTGTTGTTTCTCGGCGACGAGTTCGAGGTCCGTGACCTGGTCGAGCAAGGCGCGCGCCTCGGCGGTGCGGTCGAGTTTCGCGAGGATATTGGCGCGGTGGAGCTTGGTGAGTTGCTGCGCGGCGGGGGCCGGCGTGCGCGCGGCGATCTTTTCCCAGACGCCGAGCGCCTCCTCCCAGCGCGGCGGGTCGATGGCGTAGTAGGCCTTGGCGTGCTGGTAGGCGAGCGAGAGCTCGCCGGGCGCGAGGTCAGCGGCGCGCTGGAAGGCCTCGAGCATAGACTTGTCGATCGCGGCCGCGGTCCAGCCGCCCTGCGCGATGAAATCCTCGCGCGCCTCCATCAGGAGCTTGCCGAGGTGGAAATGGTAGAGCGGCTCGCTCGGCGCGAGGTCGATCGCCGCCGTGAGGTAGGGCAGCGCGTCGAGCGGCTTGCCGTCCTCGGCGAGGTGCTTGGCGAGCTGGTTCTTCACCAGCGGGATCTCGGGGTCGAGTTTGTTGGCCTTGAGCAGCATCGCGACGGCGGCGCGGTTCATGTCGATCTTGCCGAGGAACAGCCCGTAGGCGACATAGCCGGCGGCGAACTCCGGGCTCTTCTGGATGAGGATGTCGTAGCTGCTCGCGATGGCGCGCGCCTCGCCGGCGAACCAGGCCTCGTCGAGGTCGTCGCCCTCGCGCTCGGCGCGCTCGAAGAGCACCCGCTCGCGCGCGACGATGTCGCGGAGGGTCTTCTCGGACAGCGTCCCGCCGGCGGTCTGGGCGGCGAGCGGTGCCGCGACGGGCAGGAGGAGCGTGAGGAACAGGCAGAGACGGAGGATCACGGAACGGTGGGACACGAACGAAGTTATTTCGTTCGACTTAGCCCCGCCCCGTGCGCGCTGGCGATGGGAAATTCCGTTCAGCGCACCGCCGCCCGACGCCGGCGCCAGCCGGCGGCGGCGACCAAGCCGAGGAGCCCGGCGCACAGCACGTAGGTGGAGGGCTCGGGGATCGGCGTCCCGCCGGAAAAAGAAACCTCCACGCCGCTGAAACTGCCGGGCTCGGCGCTGACGTAGAATACCGGATTCACTCCCGTGTCGTTCCAGTTGTAGGCGGCGAAGGTGATTTGGTAGTCGTCGGTCGCCGAGACCGAGAACGTGGTCGTCTTCCACGCCGTGCTGCCGTAACTGCCGATAATAAGGGTGCCCTCATCGGGCCCGTAGGTGTCGGTTTCACTGCTGCCGTTGCGGGCGAGGGAGATGACCTGCTGCGAGCCGGCGCCCACGAGCGCGAAGAGCACGCCGTCATTGTAGGGGAAGTAATCGTTCGCCGCCATCGCCCACGAGAAACTGTAAGTGCCGGTCGCCAGGCTGAGCGTCGTGGTGGCGAAACCGAAGTTGGTGATGCTGCCCGTGGAGTTTTCCAACAGGGCGCTGAGCGTGCCCGACGCCAAGCCCATGGCCAAGTCGCCGAAGCCGGCGGAAAGCTCATCCGGAATAACGAGGGTGGCGTCATCCGGCGCGATTCGGAACATGATGCGCCCCGGAGCGGGCGTCAGGGAGAAGGGCTCGCCGTTGATGTCGAACGCGTCCGTGGTCGTGAGCACCCTCACATCGCCGGTGGTTTGCCAACCGGTCAGGTCCACCGTCTCGTCGAGCAACAAGGTCTGCGCCGGGAGCGAGGCGCCGCCCAGCCAAACAAGGACGAGCAGGGCGCCGAGGCGGATGCCGGGAGCGGAGGTGGAGTGTTGCTCTTTCATCGCCCCGTTAAGAAGCGCGCGCGCGGGCTGCCACAAGGCAGCGGCGCGACAAAATTTATCCTGCCACCGGCAGGACGCTCTTACTCGGGAGAAAGGATAATTTTTATCCCAGCACTCAGTGGTCAAACGCCTCCGGCGCCTCCAACCTGCGCCGCTCCCCGGGAAATTCACCCCACCCACTCCTCTCATGTCCGCGTCTCCGCACTCCGCTTCCGTCGCCTCGACCGGCTCCTTCTTCGGTGCGGGCACGGATACGCATGCCCGCACCGCGCGGTCCGCCAGCGCGGGCATCGGCGTCAGCGATGCCCAAGGCGTGTTAGTGTATGTCAACGAAGCGCACGCGGAGCTTTTCGGCTACGCCTCTGTCGGCGAGTTGATCGGGATGAATTGGCGGAGCCTCTTGCCGGAAACGGAAGTGCGTGCGGTGGAGGATAACGTCATGCCGGTCATCCGGCAGGGGCGGAGCTGGAGCGGGGAAATCGTCGGCCGGCGCAAGGATGGCAGCACCCTCAAGCTGCGGTGCGAAATGGAGCAGGCCAGCAACGGCTACATCTATTGCCGCTGCCTCTCCGAAATTTCCGTCCGTCAGCTTGAATCCCGTCTCGGCGCGACGGAACGGCTGCTGCGCAGCGTGCTCGAGCGGATGCCGGTGCCGGTGTTCATCAAGGACACGAACCGGCGCATCGTCTTCATCAACGAGCACGGCCTGCAGCTGTTCGGCCTGACCGCCTCGCAGGCGCTTGACGTGCCCGACGAGGAGCTGCCCCTGGATCAAAAACTCAAGGCGCAGGTGGCCGCCATGGACAGACAAGTCGCGGAAACCGGGGCGCCGGTCCGTTGCGACATCACCCTGCAGACGCCCGTCGGTCAACGGACCTTCGATGTGCTGAAGGTGCGGATCGAGCCCGACCTCGACACCCTGGGTGCGAAGATCGCGAGCCTGTGGCTCGATGTCACCGCCGACCGCGAACTGCGCGCGCGGACCGAAGACCTCCTCCGGGAACAGCAGCAATACCTGCTCATGCAGCGTGAATTCGTCTCCATGGTCTCCCACGAATTCCGCACGCCGCTGGCCACGATGCAGGGTGTCCTGTTCATGATGCAGAACGCCACGGGCGATGATCCCGAGAAGCGGCAGCGCTGGATCGGCATGCTCCGCCAATCCGTGGGCACGTTGCGCGAACTCGCCGACCAAGTGCTCGAGCTCAACCGCATGGGCGGAGATCTGCCCCCGGTTCAGATCACACCGCTCGCCCTCACTCCCTTCGTGCACCGCTATGTCGCCACCCAAGCCGACCTGCACGGGGCGAACCGCGTGGTGGCCGAAATCGATCCCCTCGCCCCGTCGGTCGTGCGCGCGAACTCATCGCTCCTTCGCACCGTGCTCGATCACTTCTGCGCCAACGCGCTGAAATACTCGGACCCGGAGAGCATTGTCCGCCTGCGGGTCGGGCCGGTGGCCGGCGGCGTGCGCCTGTCCGTCATCGACCAAGGCAACGGCATCGCCCTCTCTGATCAGGCGCGGATCTGGGAACCGTTTTATCGCAGCCCCTCCAGCCGGCACATTTCCGGGACGGGCCTGGGCCTGCCGATCGCCCATCGGGCGGCCGAATTGATCGGTGCCACCGTCGGCTTCGAGAGCACTCCGGGGACCGGCTCGGTCTTTTGGATCCAATTTCCCGTCACCCCTTCCTGAGCCATGCCGATCGCCGCCGAAAATCGCCCGCGCGCCTTGGTCGTCGAAGACGACCAGAACATCCGCGACACCGTGCGCGAGATCATGGAGAACGATGGCTGGCGCGTGACCGCCACCGCGGATGGCGAGGCCGGCCTGGCCACCGCGCGCGCCGTGGTTCCCGACCTGATCGTCTCCGACATCATGATGCCGGGTCGCGACGGGCTGTCCCTGTTGGCCGAGCTCCGGGCCGATGAACATCTGATGCACGTGCCGGTGATTTTCCTGACCGCACGTGTGGAGGCCGCCGATCTGCGCCTCGGCATGGAGCGGGGAGCCGACGATTATCTGGTCAAACCCTTCGACCCGGAGGAACTGTTGCGGGCGGCCCGCACGCGGCTGGCCCGCCGCCGCGCGATCGAGGCCGGGTGGGAACACTTTCGCGAGGAGGTGGCCCGGATGCTCCCGCATGAACTCCGGACTCCGCTGGTCGGGGTCCTGGGATTCGCGGATCTGCTGCTGGAGGAGGCGCGCCAGGCAAGCGGCGCCGGGACCGTTCCCGCCCCGGTGGTGCAGGAATGCGCCCAGCAAATCCGCCTCTCGGGCCAGCGGCTGCTCCGTCTTGTCGAGCGTTACGTCCTGTGGGTGGAGTTGGCCACCGGCGTAAATTCCTGGCGGCCTGCGCCCGCGGGATCCGGGCGGGTCCTGCCCGTGAATCTGGCCGCCGACCAAGCGCGCGAGGTCGCGCGCCGACACCGGCGGGAGTCCGATTTGCTGCTCACGCTCCCGCCCGCCGAAATCAACGGTCCGGTGGAGCTGTTTGCGCGCGTCGTCGCCGAGTTGGTGGACAATGCCTGCAAATTCTCCCCGCCGGGCACGATCATCGCCGTCGCCGGACAGGAGCGGGAAGGCTTTTATCATCTCACTGTCCGGGATGAAGGCCGTGGCCTGCCCGAGGGTGCGGCGCACCGCATCGGCGCGTTCGTGCAATTCGATCGCCAGCACTGGGAACAGCAGGGCACCGGGCTGGGCCTGGCCATCGCGGCCCGCTACGCCCAACTCGTGGGCGGCCGCCTCGTCTTGCAGCCGCCGGCCGCCGGCCCGGGCACGGTCGCCGAACTGGTCGTCCCGGTTTGCTCCCCCGCGAGAAACTGCTAGCATGCTCGCGGCCACCATGGAACCGCCCTCTCCAAAAAATCAGACCCGTTGCCGCATCTGGGTGCTGGAAGACCATGGCACCGTGCGGGACCTGTTGCTCGAATTCATCGCGACCCAACCGCAGTTCAGCATCGCCGGGGCGAGCGGCTCCGCCGCCCCCTTCCTCGCCGCCGTGGCGGCGGGCGAAGTGGACATCGTGCTGCTCGACCTGATGCTCGACGACACCGGTGGCCTGCGCGTGCTCGAGTTGCTGCAAGCGCAACCGCGTCCGCCCAAGGTCATCGTCTTCAGCGCGCTGGTCACGCTGCACACGGTGCAAACCGCGCTGCAGCTCGGGGTGTCGGGCTACGTGGAAAAGGCGGTGCCGATCGAAATGCTTCGCGCCGCCCTCGAGCGGGTGGCGGCCGGCGGCATCTATCTCAGCCCCTGCGTCAGCGCCCTCGCCACCAAACTGGTCGAGCAGAAGGCGCAAAACCGTGAGCCCGACTCGCTCACCCCGCGGGAGCTGTCCGCCTTGGCGATGATCGCCAGCGGCATGAATGCGAAGGCGATCGCCCGCGCCCTCGGCATCGCGGAGCCGACGGCCTACAAGCTCAAGAACGCGATTGCCCACAAGCTCAAGGCTCCCAGCGACCAGGAACTCACCCTCGCCGCCCTGCGGATGGGCCTGATCAGCGCCGAATCCGCGGCGCAACCGCCCGCCCACCGTCCCGCCGACCGGACCTCCAACCCGCCTTTCCCGCCCCCGCCGTGAAATCCGATCCTGATCCGACCATCCGCCTCCTGATCATCGAAGACCACTGCTCGATCCGGGAAGTGCTCGTCCAAGCCCTCAACGCCACGCCCGGCTTCACCGTGGTCGGGCAGGCGACCTCCGCGAGCGAAGGTCTCGCCGCCGGCCGCGAACTCCAGCCCGATGTGGTGATCCTTGACGCCATGCTGCCCGACGACCCGGGGCTGGAAATGATCGCCGACCTGCGGCGACTGGTTCCGGAGGCGGCCGTGCTCGTTTACTCCGGCAACCGACATCGCTCGCTGGTGAGCCGCGCCCTGCTGCACGGCGCCCGGGGCTTTGTGGACAAGTCCGCCGACTTCGCGGATTTCATCACGGCGATCCGCCGCGTGCACCTCGGGCTGACCTTTTTCAGCCCGCGCATCGCCGAAGTCGTGCGCGACATCGTGGTCGCACCTCCGTCCGGCAGCGCCGCGGAGATGCTTTCCGACATGGAGCGCGCCATCCTCGCCCGCTTGGCGCGCGGACTCAGCTCGAAGCAAATCGCCCAAGAGCTCCAGCGCAGCCCGTTCACGATCGACAATCACCGCCGCAAGATCATGCGGAAAACCGGGCATCACTCGGTCGCCGAGCTCACGATCCACGCCATCCGGATCGGACTGCGGCCGGATATCCAACTCGTGCAGCCCTGAGGGAGCCGCCCCGGCAGGACCAAGTGGATGGTCGCGCGGACTCCGGGATGCCGCCCTTCGGCCGCGGCAAAAGATAATCTTTATCTCCGACCATTCTTGCTGACCCGGCTGGGGCCATTGGGCTTGATGGTTTCACGATGGAACGGCTGGCCTCCTTGATTCGTCGGGAGTTCTCCTCGCTTAAGCCCATGCGGCATGCGTTGCCCTATTGCGCGGGCGCGGCTTTGCTGGGCTATGTCGTGAACCTGGTGGGCGTGCCGGTCCTTGGGGCCACGGAGCTGGTCTTCGGCAGCCTGTTTGGCGTGCTCATGGCGCTGGCCTTTGGGCCCTATGCCGGTGGCACCGTCGCCGCCATCGCCGGGATCTCCACTTGGATCAATTGGGGGCATCCCTACGGACTGATCGTCTTCGCCATGGAGAGTTGGTTCATCGGCTGGTTCACCCATCGGTGGCGCTGGACCCTCCTTAAGTCGGCGCTCGTGTTCTGGCTGCTGATCGGGATGCCCCTGACGCTCGGGTTGGTGCTGTTCGTCCTCGATCCGCCGTTTCCCTCCAATTGGGCGATTGTCCTGAAGTATCCGGCGAACGCGGCGATGGTGGTGTTTTTCGCGCAGGCGCTCGCGCATTGGAACCGCACCTGGCGCTGGCTGCGCCTGCCCGTGCCGGCCCAGTTGGCGGATGAGCGGGTGCGCGATCAATTGCTTCGGGGTGTCGTCATGGCGGGCGCCTTGCCGACCGTCGCATTCGGCATCGTCGCCGGCGCCATCGTCAATCGCCAGCAGCAGTCCTACCTGCAGCGTCAGCTCGAGGGCGGCGTCCACGCCGTGGCGGAACACATCGTCAGTTATGTCGGTCAGCACCGGCGCGTGATCGAGGCGGCCGCCGCAGGCTTGCAGGCCGCGGAACCGGACGTCCCGCGCCTGGCGCTGTTGCTCCATGAGCTGCGCCAGCGCAACGCCGGGTTCATCACCATGCTGATCGCGGCGCCCGACGGAGTCCCGCTGGCCACTTCCCCGGTGCTCACCCACCTCGACTCGGTGGCGGATCGCTCCTATTTCCAAGCCCCGGTGGTCAACGGCGCTTCCTACGTCAGCCCGGTGTTCAGGGGGCGCGGCTTCGGCAACGACCTCATCGTGGCGATCAGCGCCGCCTACACCCGCCAAGGCGCCCGCCAAGTGGTCGAGGGCTCGCTCGACCTGAAATCCCTGCTCTCGTCCATCGATCGTCTGCCGATGGTGGAGGGCCGGGAAGTGCTGGTGTTCGACGACCAACACACCCTGGTCGTGCACAAGCGCCTCGCGTCGGACGAATCGCCTTCGCCGGCGCACCATCAGGTCCTCCAGGGCCGGGCCGGACAACTCCGGGTTGACAACACTCCGCGCGACGGCCGCGGGCGCATCCACCGTCACTTCGGCATCTGGGTGGTCGTCCCGGAACTCGGCTGGAAAGTCTATCTCCGCGAGCCGGCTTGGAACTCCTTCTCGACGGTCGCGCGGCTCTACCTCCTTGGCGCCGTGACGCTGGTGGCACTTTTGACCATCGGTCTGTTGGTCGGACGCCGCTTCGTGCGGCGGCTCAGTGCGCCTTTCACCCAACTCGTGGACTACACCGCCGCCGTCGTCGCCGGCCAGCCGCCGCCGGAATTGAGCGAAGGGGATGACTCCCTCCCGCAGGAGTGGCGCCGCCTCGCCCAAGATCTGCGGCAGACGGCCCTGCGGCTGGCCGAGACCAACTACGAGCTGAAGCTGGCGCTCGCCGAACGCAACCTGACCGCCGCCGAGTTGCGCGAACTCGCCGGCCGGCTCGAGGAACGCGTCGCCGCGCGCACCGCCGAACTCGAGACCGCCCGCCGCACGGCGGAGCGCGCCAGCCAATCCAAGACCGAGTTCCTTTCCATGATCAGTCACGAGCTGCGCACGCCGCTGAACGTCGCCCTCGGCCACCTGCACCTTCTGCTCCAACCGGGCCGCCATCCGCTGCCGGACGTGGCGATCGCGCGGGTGAAAAAAATCAAGACCAGTGCCGATCACCTGCTGGCGTTGATCAACGACCTGCTCGACATCGCCAAACTCGAAGCCGGCAAGACCGAGCTCGAACTCCACCCCGTCGACGTGGCCCAGCTCTGCACCGAGTGCGGCGAGTTTTTCCGCGAGGAATTCCAGTCCCGCCAACTGAGCTTCTCCCTCGAGCTCAATCCGCCCGACGCGCCTTTCATCGCCGACGGACGCCGCCTGCGCCAGGCCCTGATCAACCTGCTGGGCAACGCCGCGAAATTCACCCCGGCGGGCGGCAGCGTGCTTCTCTCGGCCCGGATCCATCCGTCCCGGCCGGCCTTGGTTTTCACCGTGGCGGACACCGGCATCGGCATCCCTCCCGATCAGCAGCAGAAGCTTTTCCAGCCCTTCGAACAGGTGGACCGCAGCCTCAGCCGCAAATACGGCGGCACCGGACTCGGCCTGTCCATCGTCCGTCATCTGGTCGCGCTGCATGGCGGCACCGTCGAGGTGGTTTCAGCCGTCGGCCAAGGCAGCCGCTTCATCCTCACCCTGCCGCTCGCCCCCGCGAAAGCGCGAGCCGTCTGATTTCCCCTCCACTCCCATGACGCCGTCACCGCCGCTCATCCTCCTCGCCGAAGATCACGCCCCGACCGCCGAGATCACCCAGGAAATCATCGCCACCTTCGGCTACGAAGTCCGCCTCGCGCAAAATGGCCTCGAGGCGATCGCGCTCACCCGGGAACTGCGGCCGGCGCTCGTCCTCATGGATGTGCAAATGCCCGAGGTCGACGGCTTGGAGGCCACGCGCCGCCTGAAGGAGGATGCCTCCACGCGCGCCATTCCCGTGGTGTGCCTCACCGCTTTTGCCATGGACGAACAGGCCGCGCACTGCCGCGCCGCCGGCGCCGAGGATCACCTGCCCAAGCCCCTCGATTTTGCGCGGCTCGAGGCGACGCTCCATCGCTTCGCCCCGCTCTCCGGCGGCGCCTGATCCCGCGCGGCCCGGCGGACGCCGATCGCTTTCGCCCTCGCCACCGGCGCGAGATGCATAGCGTATCCGCATGCCCACGCCTTCCGCCTCGCCCGCTCCGATCCCGGGCCGCGGCGTGGCCGCGAATCCCACCAACCGCTTCGAGCGGCTCGCGGTGGTGCCGGATGCGGATTACGCGGAGTTCGACGAGCACGGCGTGCCGGTCGAGCGCCCGCGGCCGGCGACACAGTTCTTCGACGACGCCAGCGAGTCGGTGCTCACGCGCAACGACAGCCCGGATGTCGGCGCCGACTGGGGCCTCAATCCCTACCGCGGCTGCGAGCACGGCTGCGCCTACTGCTTCGCCCGCCCGTTCCACGATTACCTCGGCTGGAGCAGCGGCCTCGACTTCGAGACCAAGATCCTCGTCAAGCGCCGCGCACCCGGGTTGCTCCGGCGTGAACTCTCCGCCCCGCGCTGGCAGCCGCAGACCGTCATGCTCAGCGGTGTCACCGACTGTTACCAGCCGGCCGAGCGGCACTTCCGCCTCACGCGCGGTTGCCTCGAGGTGTTCGCCGAGTTGCGCCACCCGGTCGCGGTCGTGACGAAGAACTTCCTCGTCACGCGCGACCTCGACCTGCTCGCCGAACTCGCGCGCCACGACGCGGTCTCGGTCACGCTGAGCGTCACGACGCTCGACGCCGGCCTCGCCGGCCGGCTCGAGCCGCGCGCCTCGCGGCCCGAGCACCGCCTGCGCGCGATCCGGCTGCTGGCCGACGCCGGCGTGCCGGTCACGGTCAACGTCGCGCCCCTCATCCCCGGCCTGACCGACCACGAGTTGCCCGCCATCCTCGAGGCCGCCGCCGCGGCCGGCGCCACGCACGCCAACTACATCGTGCTGCGCCTGCCGCACGCGGTGAAGGACCTGTTCCTCGACTGGCTCGCCGCCCATGAGCCGGGCAAGCGCGAGCGCGTGGTCGCCCGCGTGCGCGAACTGCGCGGCGGCCAGCTCTACGACGCCGACTTCGCGCGCCGCGGCCGCGGCGAGGGCATCTTCGCCGAGCAGTTGCGCCAGCTCTTCGCCGTCACCACGCGCCGGCTCGGCCTCGGCCGCTCCTGGCCGGAGTTGTCCACCGCCCGCTTCCGCCGCCCGGGCGGACAGCAGCTCGAGTTGCTCTGAGCCGAACTCAGGCAGTTCAAAAACCACAGATAGACACAAATGAACACAGATCACTCGAACAGAGCGACCGACCTGAGAGAATGACCGAGCACCGCAAAGTGCGGGTCCCGGTTAACTCAGCTTCCGATCCATCTGTGTGGATCTGTGCTAATCTGTGGTTGAACTGAATTGTTCCGGCTGAGGACAAATTCCGCGCTTCCGCCGCGCGCGTTTTCGGGCACTTTCTGCGCCATGGCCTCCGTCTACGAAACCCTCCGCGCCGACATCGTCGCCGCCATGAAAGCCCGCGACAACGCCCGCGCCCTCGCGCTCCGCACCATGGACGCCGCCATCCAGCGCGCCGCGATGGACGCCAACAACCCGATCGACGACGC